>NZ_CP042811.1 GCF_004014775.2 Acetobacter oryzoeni | reverse complement strand
GTGTGCTGACCGGAAAAGGCGCTCAGATCGACACCACGACCGCATCCGGCCGCATGGTGTTCGGTATCTTTGCCACTCTGGCCGAGTTCGAGCGGGATCTGATCCGCGAGCGCACCATGGCTGGCCTTGCCGCAGCCAGAGCGCGCGGACGAAAGGGAGGGCGAAAATTCGCCCTGACCAAAGCACAGGTGCGTCTCGCCCAGGCCGCCATGGCGCAGCGCGACACGTCTGTTTCCGATCTGTGCAAGGAACTCGGGATCGAGCGCGTCACTCTATACAGATATGTCGGACCGAAGGGCGAGCTCAGGGATTATGGGAAGCGCGTTCTCAGCTTAGCGTAGGATTTCGCCCCCTCCCGCAAACGACCCCACAGATATACGGTTAGCCTCAACCCATTGAGACAGCGACAGAAACCTGATTGTGTCGGAAAATAGATGTTTTCCGACAAGCTTTTGGTTGCATCAAAATCTGGCGCATAAAAGCTAAATTTGGTGTGCGAAAAATACTGTCGGAATGCTTTCAGTGTCGATAACCGCTCGCGCCGGGTTTTCTGATATGCCAAGCGTATATCTGTGCCCGTTTTATGTAACGACCCCGGTTTGGGCTTACGAGAGGGGGGAAGGGGCGATAAGAATACCAGAGATGCCCCACGGCCCTCCTATGGGCAGGAAAAACACACTTTCGGGGGCACCCATCATTCAATGGAACGTCTCGCGGTCCTGCCTCGTATGGAAAACGTCGGTGATGAACAGGGCATCCGCCGTGACCTCATAGCGAATTTCATAGTCATCTACGATGAAGCGCCGAACCTCACGGGGTGAGAAGGCCGGAAGCAGCGTACCCATCCGAGGGAACTGGATCAGAACGTCCGGCGCTGCCGTCAGCCGCCGCATAACGCGCGCGGCGGCGTTCGGGTGGTCAAAATCTGCGGTTAGCGTTTGCAGATCGGATACGGCCTTTGCCGTCCATTCATATTTCACCGCTTGGGTTCCGGCAGTGGCAGCGGGTTAGCCTGGTCGAGACTGTCCGCCCATGCCTTGACGGCCTCGGCACTGATTGTCCGGCCAGCATCTACATCGGCCAGGGCACGGCGCGTCGCCCGGTCTTTCTCTGCCTCATAGGCAAGATAAGACGCCACGGCTTCTCGCATCACCCATGACCTGGGCCGTTCGATGGCTTCCCCATACCGATCCATTGCATCCACCAGGTCGGCAGGCATCTGCACACTGACTACCTGCTTTCCGGCTGAAAGTTTCTCGCTCATGGCATCACCTTAGTTGGTTTTAATAACTATTATTAAAACATAAGGCTGTATGGTTTCAAGCGAGATCGTCTGCCCAGCTTCATTCTTCCTGAGCAAATTTGTCCTGCCCGGTTTCTCTAGCGGTGCTGGTATCGGGCGAGCGTAGAGCGGGAGTCCTGTAGGGTGTCGAAGGCGCCGACGTGGGAGATGAAGGTGCTGATGGGAGAGATGATGCGGAATGCATCGTCTGATTATGAATTCAAGCCGTAGGCGTGTCTGCTTAGCGCAGCCCTGAAAGGGCGAGCAGGGGGATGCCAGGGGGGAGATCGCGCGAAGCGCGATCGGGGCGGCCGTAGGCCGCGAGCCGGCGGGGGCTTCGCCCCCAAGAGGCGGTGCTTGGGTTCATTTGGCTGCAAATTTCAGGAAATGAAAAGTTATCCACAGCATTTGAGTGTTAATTTATGTGTTAATAGTAGTGTTAAGAGTTTTCCACAAACACGTAACTGACTGAAAATAAAATACAAAAACACTGTTTTTGGGCAGCTTACGTCAACGAAACCCCGAATCTAGTGACTCCAGAACCCCGAATCTGCGTCAACGAAACCCCGAATCTAGCTCTTGCGTCAATGAAACCCCGAACTTAAACTAATCGTCAATGAAACCCCGAATCAAAGCAACCCGTCAACGAAACCCCGAACTGGCACTTACCGTCAGTGAAACCCCGAATGTTGATGGACGTTCAGTTTTACTTCCGGAACGATATCCGACACCAGATCTTTTTATTTGTGATGTCCTTGATGCCATCCCAAAAGATGATATGGCCTCAATGGAACATCCAATTTTCTCGCTTGCCACTAAACCTGATCGACGCATTTTCCGATACGAGCACAATGGCAATACAGTTGAGATAGTTCCGAGCGTCAAAGGGCTCGCGACAATCCATGACAAGGATATTCTTATCTATTGCATTTCGCAGCTTATCGCGAAAATGAATCAAGGTGAGCAGCCAAATCGAACTCTCCACCTTACCGCACGCGATTTATTGGTGTGGACCAACCGTCAAACCGATGGTGATGGCTATAAGCGGCTTCGGAGCGCATTTGAGCGCTTAGCAGGAACACGGATCACCACCAACATCAAAGCTGATGGAGAAGAAATCACCGAAGGCTTTGGCCTTATCAATGAATGGCGAATTGTCCGTAAGACCAACTCCGGACAAATGTCTGAAATCAAGGTAACGCTATCCGAATGGCTATTCAGAATGATCGAAGGCCGAAGTGTGCTGACATTACATCGCGATTATTTCCGTTTACGCAAACCACTTGAACGGAGAATATACGAACTTGCACGCAAGCATTGTGGCGCTCAGGAAAAATGGGTTGTTTCTATAGAAATTTTACAGAAAAAAACGGGGGCCAGTAGCCACATTCGCGTATTTCGCTCAATGCTCCGTGACTTGGCAATCAATAACCACTTGCCTGATTATGCTGTCGAAATAAACAGCAACACGGTTACTTTCCGCAATCGGGAAACGATGGACACCGTCAAGGTAATAGAGCCAAAGCTCCAGAAACCATTTGTCGATCCCGAGGGTTTCCATGACGCTAGAGGAGTTGCTCCAGGATATGATGTCTACGCACTCTATGATGAATGGATGTCATGGTGGAATGATAGCGGACAACCAGAGTTGCAAAATCCCAGTGCCGCATTCGTCGGATTCTGCCGCAACCGACACAAACGCAACCCTATACGCTAGACACAACCTACATGTATAATTGTATACGTGTATAAATGTATCCTTATCCGCTAACGATCCTGCTTCGTCCTTTCTTCACAAACAGATCGTCCAGTGCTTCTCCAAGCAAACTCTGAACCGTCGTTCCCTCTTCGGCCGCGATAATACGAAGCTGGGTGCTGACTTCAGGAGAAAAATGCCCACCGATCAACTTAGTCCCCTTACGACCATTCAGCGTAGGTTTACGGGATGATATATCTGGCTTCGGGGAAGGGGCTGGCATTGCCTCACCACTACCTTTGGCGCGATCAAGCATCGCTTGTAGCGTATTGCTTTTCGCCATCACACTACCTCCCGATTTTTGTATAATTGTATATCTGTATACTCGTATAAACGCTTAATTTCGTTTGCTGCTGGCCCATGAGCTTCGAATTCCTGCACAGCCTGTCCCGCCGCTTGTGCACGGAAAAATGCCTTGCGGTTTCCTATTGTCACCGGACAGACCGTTGCCCCCAATTCGGTCACGGCCTTAATGGCATCTCCTGTCTCCTGCCCCTGGGGGGGCACAAAAGTTAAAACGACAGCGAACGCTTTATGGAGCTGACGAACCACATCCAATGTGTGTGTCATACTCATTGTATCGAACACGGCCGTCTTCGTTGGAATGAGCACGAAGTCAGCATGCCGTGCCGCTTCATAAGCCACATCACGCGCAACAGCAGCTCCGTCGATAATCACAAGATCAGTACCCGCATCCGCGCAGGCTTTAAGCATTGCAGGCAAACGTATCGGCTGAATTGAAGCCACAGCCGGTGTATCGAGCTGGCGTACGTCTTTCCAGAAAGAGGCTGTCGCCTGTGGGTCCAAATCAATAATAGCAGCAACCTTACCCGCTTGCTCAGCCGCGACAGCGAGACAGGTTGCAAGCGTCGTTTTTCCGACA
Source organism: Acetobacter oryzoeni (assembly GCF_004014775.2). NCBI lineage: Bacteria > Pseudomonadati > Pseudomonadota > Alphaproteobacteria > Acetobacterales > Acetobacteraceae > Acetobacter > Acetobacter oryzoeni. The sequence continues at coordinate 25,674 of NZ_CP042811.1, read as the reverse complement.
CCGCCCTTCTGCGAAAGAACAGCAAGAACCTTCATGCTACACCTCTACACGTATAATCTTATACCTGTATACACTTTCTACGAGGAAAGAGAAGGCCTCACCTTATCTCTCTGCACAATGGCAGCAACTGTGTTCTTGCTGATCCCCAGATCACGGGCGATCCACCGATAACTCCGCTTTTCTGCTACCAGTGCCAGAACCTTCGGGGCCAGACGGTCAGACTTCGGCCGCACTCCTTTCTGTCGGCCGAGAACCTTCCCGCGCGCCTTGGCAGCGGCCAGACCAGACTTCACCCGCTCGCTGATCAGATCCCGTTCAAACTCTGCAATCCCGGCCAGAACCGTCGCCAGCATCCGCCCATGTGGCGTCGCCAGGTCGAACATCATCCCCGTCATGGCGATCAGGGAAACACGATAACTCTCCAGTTCCTGAAGCGTGGAGATGAGATCAATGGTCGAGCGCCCCCAGCGGGACAGCTCCGTCACCAGAATGGCGTCAATTTCACGGGCCTGGGCCAGTGCCATGACCTTTCGACGCTCGGCCCGATCCACCCGGACGCCAGAGCCAGTCTCCATGAAAACACCCAGCACTTCATAGCCCGCACGTTCAGCAAACCGCTTCAGCTCGTCCTTCTGGCGCAGGCAGGACTGATCGGCCGTGGAAACCCGGCAATAGATGACCGCGCGCTGTCCCATTTGAACCCTCCCGGAAAAACCACCATGCAGCCCTTGATATACTGTGAATATCAGCGATAGATGGCACTGAATTGCAGTGCTAATTGGCGCGCCAGGCTCGTATCGGAGCAGCTAGATGATACACTGGACGGCTACGTTTTTCGCAGGTCATGCTGCCAGTACTGACGTAACAGGTTGACGCCTGAGTGTCCGATAAACGGTTGGTCGCGAAATGGAAAACAGATCAGCCAGGTCGCTGATGGAATAGTCGCCCGTATCGTACATGCGACGAAGTTCCTTCTGCTGCCGATCGGACAGCTTGGGCTTTTTTCCGCGCAACTTGCCTTTGGCACGCGCAACCGCCATCCCTTCACGGGTCCGGAGCTTGATGAGGTCTGCCTCAAATTCGGCGAAGGTGGCGAGAATGTTGAAAAACAGTTTGCCCATTGGATCGGATGGGTCGTGGACACTGGCACCAAGTTGGAGCTTTACGCCACGGGCAGCCAGACTATCTCCGATAGCGCGCGCGTCAGGAACAGATCGAGCAAGCCGGTCGAGCTTTGGCACCACCAGTGTATCACCGCTGCGCACAGCCGCCAGCGCCTGGTCGAGCCCCGGCCGGTCTCGGTTCGTGCCGGTGAAGCCTTTGTCGGTGTAGATCCTATCAGCAGAAACGCCGAGCCTAAGCAACTCCTGTTTCTGGACTGCAATATCCTGTTTGTCTGTCGAGCAGCGGGCGTAGCCGATCAATATATGTGTCATATGGGCGAGTGTAACGTATAAAGCCCCATCACTGCAAAAAATATGGTACCATTCATATGAGACTCGGCAACCGGCTGTTTCCCGTGGGTTGCGTGACCGGTGGGAGCAAGTCCGTTCAACGACCCTCTATCGGACAGGGGCGATCACCATGGCAGATGATCGAGTGCCAGGAACCGACAGCACCGAGGTAGCAATGCGTATGGCCGTGTTGCGACCATATCTGATTGATAACGTGCCGTTGACGAAAATTGCAGTGGATGCGGGCATCCCGATCCGCACAGTCCGGCGTTGGATTGCACGCTACCGCCTTTCCGGTCCCGCTGGTCTCATGCGTCCGACGCGACCTGATGCCGGTACGCGCACCTTTCCTAAGGAAATGGTCGAACTGATTGAGGGAATGGCACTTCTCAAGCCACAGTCATCTATTGCAACTATCCATCGGCGTATCGTTATGCTGGCCGCCGAGCAGGGATGGCGGAAACCATCCTATGGGAGCGTTCGGAGTATCGTGCGCGAAATCAATCCGGCAATACTGACCTTGGCACACGAAGGGAGTGCAGCCTTCCGGGACAAATATGAACTGGTGCATCGCCATCGGGCCTCTCGGCCCAATGCCACATGGCAGGCTGATCATACCCAGCTCGACATCCTGATCCTGGATGCTGGCGGTAAGGCAGTGCGGCCATGGCTGACGACGGTGATGGACGATTATTCGCGGGTGGTCGCCGGCTACATGGTGATGCTGGGCGCACCATCCGCGCTCAACACCTCACTCGCACTCCGGCAAGCGATTTGGCGCAAGGCCGATCCGATGTGGCCGGTATGCGGCATCCCCGACGTTCTGCACGTCGATCACGGATCGGACTTCACCAGCCTTCATCTCGAACAGGCATCGGCTGACCTTCACTTCCGTCTGATCTACTCAGGCGTTGCCCGTCCGCAAGGTCGGGGCAAGATCGAGCGGTTGTTCCGCACCATCAATACCGAGTTGCTGCCGGAGCTTCCGGGCAACCTGCGGAACGGGAAACCGTCCTCGCCACCTCGCTTGTCCCTCGCCGAACTGGACGCCACGATCGGGAATTACATCGTCTCAACGTACAATACTCGACCACATAGCACGATCGGGGTGGCCCCCGCCAAAGCGTGGTGTGGCGATGGATGGCTGCCCCGTATGCCCGAGACCGTGGATGAACTGGATACGCTACTGGTCATGGTTGCCAGGCCCCGCACGGTCCATCGGGACGGCATTCGTTTCGAAGGACTGCGATATTTTGATCCGACACTCGCAGCCTATGTCGGCGAGACCGTGATGATTCGTTACGATCCGCGCGATATGGGTGAGATCCGGGTTTTTCACCGCAATACCTTTCTCTGCCGGGCCGTGAGTGCAGACCATGCCGGGTACAGCATTACCCTGAAAGACATACAGACTGCCCGCATCGCCCATCGTCGGCATCTACGAAACCAGATTGCAGAAAGAAAGGCCTGTGTAGCAGACTTTTTTCCGTCTCCTGTCTTTCGTCCCACTCAGCCAGTGGTGCCGGTAACATTGTCCGGTAATGAAGCCAAAGGACGGCAGAAAGGGAGACGTCTGCGCATTTACAGCGAGGGGGACTGATGCGCACAGCACGGACTACCAGCTTTATCGCGACCCAGGAGCATCGTCGCTTCAGTGAGTTTGCAGATGCCGTTCGCAAACATCGCTATATTGGCCTATGTCATGGCCCTCCCGGGGTCGGGAAGACACTTTCCGCCCGTCGATACACCCATTGGCAAGTAGTTGGGAAAACCTTGGAGGAATGGGGACCGCGCGGATCGGACCAAGCAAAGGTCAATGCTCACCTCGCAAAATCCCGAGCCATTTTCTTTACCCCCACGGTCAGTTGCAGCGTGCAGGAGTTGAGACATGACGTGCCAGCACTTATTGCCTGTGCCGAGATCTGCATCGATGATCATGTACGCCCTCATGTCCAAGGCCAAGTGAGGATCATCGACCACACGACCCGCTATATTGAACTGCTAATCGTCGATGAGGCGGAGCGGTTGAGCGTGACGGCGCTGGAATGGTTGCGTGACCTGTTCGATCGACAAGGTATCAGTCTTATCTTCATCGGTATGCCCGGGATTGACAAACGAATGGCGCGCTACCCACAACTTTTCAGTCGGGTGGGCTTTTCCCATCATTATAGACCCCTCCAAGATCAGGAACTGACATTTGTGCTGACAAGGCGTTGGCGCGATCTTGGTCTTTCACTCGACGATGTTGATTTTACCGACGCTCAGGCGGTCGCCGCGATCGTGCGACTGACTGGGGGTAATTTCCGGCTGTTGCATCGTCTTTTTATCCAGATCGAACGCATCATGCGCCTCAACGAGCTGACCGTTATCACTGAAGATGTGGTCGAGGCTGCCCGTAGTACCCTTGTGATCGGTGTCACTTAGCACTGACAGTACCTGCCATCTATCGCTGATATCTACAATATACCGTGGCTCCGGATTGTCCCAATATGACTATAGTCTATTCAGTACAATAACTGATGATTCCATACCTTTCTCTCCACAAAACCCGGGGCAATTCAGATGGGACGCAGCTCCCCATGATCGCCCTGCCGGTCTTCGGCTACAAATCCCACATCAGCATCGACCGATGCTTCGGCTTCATGCGAGGCATGGCGGTGACTTCGGCGTTAGCGGCGGACGGGCGTCTTCTCCGGCAGGTCGTCAGCACGAACAATACCAGTTCCGAGGTCTGAGCAGACAGTGCCTATCGCTCCAGGCGCAACGAGAAATGGCTGTCGGACTAGATGCTCACATCCCGTATTCATCGGCGCAAACCCATGGGCAAGCCGATGTCAAAGGCAACCGCGCGGGCCAATGCTGCCAAATCCTCGATCCGTGCGCATGTTGAGCATGTCTTCGCGCATCAGAAAAACCGGTTCATCCTGTTCATCCGCACCATCGGCCTCGCCCGCGCTGAGGCGAAACTGACCCTTTGCAACATGGCCTACAACTTCAATCGGCTGATCTTCCACGAGCGTCTAGAAACCGCAGGCTGACTCTGCCTGCAAGTCGGCAAAACCGGCGAAATCAACGCCGGGTATCGTGGAAATCGGTCCGAATGATACCCTTGCTGCACCCCGCAACCTCGATGTTATCAAGCCAGAACGCTTCGCCAGAAATTACCCGGTTTTTGCGGGTCTCCAACTCTAATATCTTATCACGATGTTTGTTTGATTTCTCAATCATGCAAAAAATGCAAGCCAGATTCCTTGCGTTTACACAATAAAATGCTGTGTAAATAATTTTTATATGAAATAGTTTAGTTTAGAATTAAAAAAAGTTTTGAATCTATTATCTTGAGAAATCACGGAATGCGAATATGGCAGATAATGTAACAACCGTTTCCACCAATACAAGTTGGACAAACTACAACGGCGGCGGCACGCAATCCACTGATACCCCACCAGATAACGCGACAGCCGGTTTGGGCACAGGCCCAACGCTGAACGTAACCAATGGTGCGTTGCTTGAAATTTCAGGCTACCTCAACCTCAATGCGGCAACCATTAATATTACAGATGGCGCCACTGTTTCTGTTGTGCCTGGTTTCCTCGGGGCAGGTGGAGATATCACCAACGCGGCTGGGGGCACCATTAATATTGATGGCGGCACACTTACCCTAAGCAATGAATTCAACGGCAATCAGGCCGTTTACAATATTACCAATGGCACATTATCCGTTGGTCATGATTTTAACGGCAACCAGGCTGTTTACAATATTTACAAAGGTGGCGTGCTAGATGCAGGCACCAATTATTCCAACATCAATGCTGGACGCTTTAATATTGAAGGCGGCACGGTTATATTCTCTGGCATTGCCAATATTGATGGCGGCAACAAAGTTGATTTCCACAACATCCCCGGTGGGCAACTTGTTATTGGCAGCACATCTTTAAGCGATCTTTCAGGAGATTCCCTGAATGTCGAAAACTTTGTGTATGGAGACCAGATCAAGATTGCCTCCAGCACATCTTATAGTGATGATGCGCTGTCCACTGCCGTAAGTGGGGATGATCTGCTTATCCAGTCCACCGTTGATGGTAAAACCACCACGGTTGTAACCATTAAAGGGTATGCAACATCTTCCGCCGCCAATGTAGAGCCCGCCCCCACCGTAACCTACAGCGATGGCTACATTCTGTTTGGTGAACAGAGTGATACAGGCGCATGTTTTCTGGCAGGCAGCATGGTGCGCACCCCGCAGGGTGATGTGGCAGTGGAAGATGTTCGCATCGGCGATGAAGTTATCGCCTTTGATTGGAAAAATAATAAGGATATTACCCGTTCTGCTGTCTGGGTCGGTAAGGCTCGTGCTGTGGTACGTCCTGATCTTCACGACGACGAAGCCGGTTGGCCAGTTCGTATCCTTAAAGACGCAATCACTGCTGGTGTTCCTTATAAGGACATGCTGATTACCGCTGAACATTGCCTGTTCTTCAAAGATCGGTTTGTGCCCGTACGTATGCTGGTCAATGGCGTGTCCATCTTCTATGACAAATCCATTACCTCCTACGATTATTACCATGTGGAAACAGAGCAGCATTCTGTTATCCGGGCAGACGGCATGCTGACCGAAAGCTATCTGGATACCGGGAACCGCTCTTCATTCCGTCAGGAAGGTTCCGTTATCATGCTGGGTGGAAAGCCTCGGACATGGGAACATGATGCCGGTGCGCCACTCTGTGTTGATCGTTCCTTTGTGGAGCCACTATTTCGAGCACTGGAATGGCGTGAAAACAGTGTGGTTGGCGCACAGATTCCGTCAGACACGATGGAACTCACGGATGATCCAGATCTGCATCTCGTAACGGATACAGGAGCTACTGTGCGACCGATGCGTAAGACGGCGCACCAGTATAGCTTCATGCTGCCGCCTGATACGCAGTCTGTGCGTATTGTCTCACGTGCCAGTCGTCCATCTGATGTGATTGGTCCGTTTGTGGATGATCGACGCCATATGGGGGTCGCTGTGGCTGATGTTCACCTGCTGTGCGCCAAGAGACAGTTTGATATCACTTCTCACCTTCAGGCCGAGAAGCCAGAAGGTTGGCATGAGACCGATTGGACAGATTGTGCATGGACAAATGGCAATGCCGAACTGCCTTTAGGGGATCATCTGTCACACGGGAAAATGGGGATACTTTCCATGATCATCCGTGCTGCTGGCCCTTATGTTGTGAATGATCAGCAAACGACACGTGTAAAAACAAAATCTGCTTAAAACTTTTAGAAACTCTCCCCTCTCATCATCTGATGAAAGGGGAGAGTTTCCTCTGAGTATCCTGATGAAGGAAATTCTCCCATGCCGAGGGAAACAATCAACTAACAAAGCTATTATCTATGCTGCTTCTCTACCGGATAATCGAGAAGTCGGTTTTCTGCATGCATAAGAACGAATAACTCATGCCATGCTGTCATGAGAAAAAAGCTTTCTACTGTGCTTCTGGCTTGATGGCGATCACACAGGACTTGGCTTGACCGGCTTGTGTCGCTGTGACCTGACAGTCTCTGATTTTTGGCATATTGTCCTGCACCAGCCGATCCTCCCACATAAAGCTGCTCCATTGATCGGGCTGTGCATCTTGCATCATCACAGCTCCGGAATCCCACTGGTTCTTGCCTCCGATAATGAACGATGCCACCCGCTCATTAAAATTCTTCCAAGTGATGTGATTGAACAGGGGCGGTGCAATCCCTACTCCAAACAGAAATGCCACGATTCCAATAAAAATCATGTAAAACCATTGATCACGTCGATTGTTGGCCTGACCGATGATACCGGCTAACGCCTGCCGCTCCCCCCGAACCTCACCGATCGCTTTCTGAAACGTCGCCTGCATTTCCTGACTGGCAGAAAGCCCTGCCTGACGTATCCCCTGCCCATACGCCTGGGGCGTCATTTTCAGGGTCGGACTGGCCTCAATCGCTTTCATCCGCGTACTAACCGCGTTCATGGCTTTTACGACGCGAGCCAGATCCTCCGTGTAATCCGGCGGCCGGTTGTCCCGCCACGCCTGCGGCAACGCTTCCACGCTGCGCCGGAGCACCGTCATTTCGGCACACAGATCCTCAAACGCGCGCTCTGCTGGATCTGTCTCGGACATCAGACATCCGTCCACGGATTGAGAACCCGCACACCAGCCGCCTCGAAAGGCGACACATCACGACTGGCCACGACATAACTGCGGGACGCGGCGGTCGCGGCAATATATCCATCCGCCTTGCCGATCGCACGTCCTTCAGATCTGGCCCGCACCATCAGCTCGGCATAAGCCTGTGACGCTGCCAGATCGAACGACAGGACACGCCCTTCGAAGAGAGGCAGAACCTGCTGCTCCAGCCGCTCATGAAGCACCGAACGCCGCCGACCGACCGGCATCGCCCCGATCCCGAAACGCAATTCCGCTACCGTGACGGCAGACAGAAAAAGCGTCTCGATCGCCTGCGCATCAATCCACGCCAGGACACGCGGTTCAGGAGCAGGCTTCCACGGCTCGGAGATCACATTGGTATCAAGCAGGATCATTCGAAGGACATCGGCGCGGCCGGGGTCTGATCGCGAACCTGCAAGGTCGTGACATCCTGTTCACGCACACCGGCCTCACGACCGATGGACGCCAGAAGCGACCCCAGCCGCACCCGATGCGAGGGCCGGACGGCCGCTTCCAGAATGGTCCGGATCTCCGCTTCCGTGCTGCGTCCATGCAGCATGGCCTGCGCCTTCAGCGCCCGATGCGTCTCTTCCGGAAGATTGCGAATAACCACAGAGGACATGACATAACTCCCCATTTCCCAGAATGATATCATAAATACAATTCCGATATCTTTCCAGAAAAATCCTACATCCCCATATCCATTCCCCGATCCCGTGACCTGGACCTCGACAGGAAGTGTTCCCTCTGAGGGGGATGCAGCCCGTGATCAAGCGTTGATCCCTTCCGCACCCCCAGTTCATGCCCTCTCTGCCGCAAAAGCCCCATGACCGGCCTGTCCCGTCCCAGCTCCTTCAGCGCCACGCCCTGCTGCTCACGGCTCAGCCCGTCCCACGCCTTCACAAACCGCACGGCCCGCAGTTCTGGATTGGCCCGCACCCTGTCCTCATGCGCCAACCCCTCCAACAGCTTGCGCGCCCGCTCTGGCCCTTCCAAACTCCACAGCGCCTTGCGGATCTCCGGCTGATGCACCAGTGCAGCCCCCAGATCTGCCACAGCCCCCGGCCGCATCTGCTCCAACATCCGCTCGGCTTCCGCCACAGCCTTGCGCTGACACACCAGAACCGGCAGATCCTTCTCGCGCATCCGCTTCACATCCCACACCGCACGCGCATAGCGCTCCACCGCCTGATGCAGTGGATCCACAACCGTCTCAAATCCCGCCAAAATCCATGGCAGGGCTTTTTTCTTGTCCTTTTCCACCGGCTCACGCGCAAACTTGCGCCCAAACCCCTCAAGCCCCGCAACAGACGCCTCGGCCTCCTTCTGCTCTCCAGATTTCCCGGCCTCATGATCCAGCACATCGGGGTCTGCCCGCACCACGCGATGACGACGTTCCATGGACAACGCCATCCCCGCAGCCTGCCAGTCCTTCTGATCCTTCTGGGGGGTGGAAGAACCAGAAGCGCCCCTGTCGCGCGCCACCACGATCTCGCTCTCGGGAACAGGCAGCCCGCGCCGCCGCGCGAACCCGGCATCCCGATCCCGGACCTGCGCATAATCCAGCGTGGTATCCTTCAGCCGCTCGCGCGACAGTCGCCGCACCAGCCCGTCCCTCTCACCCACATCATCACGGCCCCAATGGACGGCCACACTCTCCCGATGCCTTGAGAGCGCCACATACGCCCCGTGCCGGTCCATGCTGCCCGTCGCCAGAACATGCGCCCGGTCCACCGTCACACCCTGCGATTTATGGATGGTAGCCGCATAGCCATGATCCAGCGCGTCATAATCCGCCACTGACACGCGAACAACCCGGCCACACCCGGCACCGGCTGCTCCGTCAAGCTGCACCGACAGCGCCAGATCCCCGGCCTCGACCGACCCCGTGATACCCCGCACCGTACCCAGCGTGCCGTTCTTCACCCCCAGCTCCCGGTCATTGCGCAGGAAGTAGACACGCTCCCCGTCCGCAAACACCCGCTCGCCCTGCGCGGTCGGCACCAGCACGTCCTCGCCCAGCTCACCCGCCCCCCTGCGGATCTCGCGCGCCGCCTCGTTCAGCGCCCGCACATCGACACGCCGGTGCGCCAGCATGATCTGGCTGTCCTCTGGCGCGGCCTGCCGGGCTTCATCCCACCCGGCCACCACCCCGGCCCGCGCCTCTTCCAGAGTGTCATGCCCGCGTACAAGACCAGCCGCCTCATAGCGCCCCAACGCCTCACCCGTCCGCCCGGTCGCCAGCTCCTTCGTCGCCGCCTGCTGCCAGCCTTCACGCTGCCGGCGCACCGCCGTGATCTCCACCGACCCGACCCGCTCAGCCACCGCCCGGAACGCACCACCCGCCTCGATCGCCTGCAACTGCTCGGGATCGCCCACCAGCACCACCTTGGCTCCGGCATCGCGTGCGACTGACAGCACCCGCTCCATCTGCCGTGACCCCACCATGCCGGCCTCGTCCACCACCAGCACGTCCCCGCGTTCCAGCAGGTCGAACCCACGTTCCCACGCGCGCTCCAGGGAGGCGAGCGTCCGGCTCTCGATCCCGGACCCGGCCTCCAGACCTTCCGCCGCAATCCCCGACAGCGCCGCTCCACGCACCCGATACCCGGCCTCTTCCCACGCCTCACGGGCCACACCCAGCATGGTGCTCTTCCCCGTCCCGGCATAGCCCACCACCACGGACAGGTCGCGGGACTTCGTGACCTCACCCACCGCCAGCGCCTGCTCGTCCCCAAGCCCGTCCCGCGCCATCGCCGCCCGACGCACCGCCAGCGGCACCGCATGACCCTGGGACTGCCCCATCGCAAGCGACGCTTCTTCCAGCCGCTGCTCGACCCCGATCATCTCCCGTGTGGAAAACCGCTCCCGCCCATGTCCGTCTTTCCCAAGTGCGACCAGATCCGGACACGCCTCCACCCGAACCATGACCGCACTGAACTGTTCAGCATCCGCCGTGTGCCGGTCCACGAACCGTGCCAGGTCCTGACGGGTAAACGTGCTCTGCTGCCGGGTCAGCGCCTCCAGCGCCACATGCGGTTCCGCCAGCAGCCTCTCGCCATTGCGTCGCGCGATCTCCAGATGGTCGGCAACCCGTTCCGCGTCCTCGCCCCGCTCTTCCCGGCGCATCCCGGCCGGACCGATCTTGTTCTGCGGCTCAAGGTCGATCCCCTGCGCGGCGAATGACCGATGGTCGATCCGCACATCCAGATCCAGCTCAGCCAGCCGTTCATTGGCAAGAGACGCCCATCGCTCACGCCATGTCAGCAGGAGTTCCCTGTCGTTCCACGAGCGTTCTTTCGCACCAAACCCGTTCTCGTCCACTGACCGCGTGGACAGCATCACATGGGCATGGGGCTTTGCCTGTCCGTCTTCGCCAATATCCCAATGCACATTGAGATCGGCCACCATGCCGCGTTCCACGAACTGCTCCCGCACGAAGTCCCGTGCCAGCGCGATCCCCTGCGCCTGGGTCATTTCGCGCGGGATTGAAAACTCTACCTCACGGGAAAGCTGGGCATCCTTGCGCTTCTCGATCGCTTCGATCTCGTTCCATAGGGTCGCACGGTCGAGAAACCGATCCGGCGCGCCATCGGGCAGAAGGATCTCGGAATGCACCACGCCGCTCTTGTTGGAAAAATCATGAGCACGATCCAGCCTCACGTCATGCAGGCGCGAGGCCGCGCGATAGGCCGCTGCTGCCACGGCGCTCCGGCCAGTGGCGCGGCTGATGACCTTTGCATGCAGGTGATAGATCGCCATGAGCGCAATCATATCACACTACTTAAGCGCACGTCACGCAGTGACGTATAAGCGCGCACTTACATTTTACTGCGCTACAGGAATTGATCTGTTCGGATGAGTGACGCGGTTCTCACGTGTGTGGTAGAGTATGGCACAGATTGCGAAAAACAGGGGACCGGAAATGCGCAGGCCACGGAACATTGATGCGGAACTGAAGGCGCTTCAGGAAAAGGCGAAGCAGCTTAAGGCGCAACGGACCATCCAGCTCGGCGAACTGGTCGAGGCGACGGGAGCCGATACCCTGACGATCGAGGCGCTGGCCGGAGTGCTGCTTGCGGCTGTCGAACAGGCGGATGGTAAACCCGAAGCCGTCGCGAGGTGGACCGAACGTGGAGACTTTTTCTTTCAGGCAGGCGGAAAAAAGGGCAGCCGGAAAGGAACCGGAAACGATCAGAGCGGATCTGCTGGCGCTTGAAAGGCGGATCAGAAAACAGGCGGCCCTGATCCATCGCCATCAGGCACGAAAGGCACGCACCGACATGCGCGACTGGGCGAAGGCACGACGGGAACGCACCCATCATCTCATCGAACTGGGTGGGCTGGTTCAGAAGGCTGGACTGGTCGATCTGACCGATGATGACCGCGCCACCCTGCTCGGAGCATTTCTGGATATTGCCGGACAACTTCAGGGCGGCAATGATACCGCTCCGGCTGACCTGAAAACACGCTGGAGACGCGCGGGGCTTCATGCCTTTGATGCAGACCGCGAACATGACTGATTGCGAAATATGGTCATCTGATCTGACCTTGATCGAATGCGAACAAAAGAACGGGAAAACCAAGACCCATGTATTACGGCAAGAACGCCTTTTCGCTGCTCCTACGTTACACCCTTGCCCATGAGATCGAAGAGTGGGGCTGGGACATCGGGGATCATACATATGGTGCCAAGGGGTCTCCCATCATCATAGAAGCCGAATATGCTGGTCTTGAAATCGGAAAATACTGCTCGATCGCCCGCGAGGTGCTGATGATCCTGGGCAATCACCGTCCGGATACGATCACCACCTATCCATTCAAGAACCAGTGCAATTTCTGGCCCGAAGCGGCTGATGCAACCGATGACCATTCCACCAAGGGGGATATTGTCATTGGCAACGACGTCTGGATCGGCGCACGGGCCAACATCATGTCGGGTGTCACCATAGGATCTGGTGCGATCATCGCCACGGCGGCCGTGGTGACCAAAGATGTGCCGCCATATGCCATCGTGGGCGGCAACCCGGCCCGGGTCATCAAATACCGCTTTCCTGAAAAGACCATCGAGCGTCTGCTTGCAGTCGCCTGGTGGGACTGGCCTGAAGCATTGATACGAGAACGGATGCCCCTCCTGATGAGCGACGATATCGACGCTTTCCTGAACGCTTTTGGAAAAGAACCCGGACAGGGAACATGATTCACCACGCGACACGCTCATCCGAAGCTGGCACATTGCGGGAGCTTACGACCCGGATTGTCACAGCCTATGTCCGCACCAATACGCTTCCGGCGGACGCCCTGCCATGCCTCATCGCCACGGTGTTTCAGGCACTTGGTGGTCCAGGACAGGCGATGACCGAAACTCCGGATCTGGTGCCGGCCGTGCCCGTGAAGAAATCCGTCTTTCCGGATTATATTGTCTGCCTGGAGGATGGGAAAAAACTGAAGATGCTCAAGCGCCATCTCCAGTCCGCCTATGGCATGACGCCAAAACAGTATCGGGAGAAATGGGGTCTGCCGGAAAGCTATCCGATGGCGGCTCCCGTCTACGCGGCCCGCCGCTCTGCCCTGGCAAAGGAAATAGGATTGGGACGGGCTGTCAGGACGACATCGGCCCCTTTGGAAACATCAGGAACCGGGGTGCCGGTCACGCGCCTGCCAGAGAAGAAACGCGGACGCAGGCCAAAACTGGCCTGAAGATCCAGACCGGGGAAAACAGGACATGAAGACGGATTATATCGAACGCGATGACTGAGAAGCCTGGAAGGACGAAGCCACATGCCGGTCCCTCGCCCAGGTAGAGGCTAGATTGGTGATCAGCGCGAAAGCCATGAAGGGGTCGTTTGCGGGAGGGGGCGGAATCCTACGCTAAGGCTTTAGCCAACGATATTCTCCTGTGAGATTGATGTGCTCCCATCCCAGCGGCGAGACATGGGCCAGCAGAAAAACGTTGATGGTGACGAAATCAGACGGCGTATCGCCGCAGGCGAAAGCAAGGCTGGCGTTGCGCGCGAACTGAAAATCGCAAGGATGACTGTCTACCGTGCGCTTGAAACCACCGATTAAGCCGTCAGACACCCGACGCTCGCCCGATCAAGCGCCGTGTTTCCAGTCCGTTCTTCAACATGGCCAAAATTACAGCTTCGGGCCCACTGGACCTAAAACGCACAGGAAGGCCGCACAGGACGGTTTGGGGTCGCTACATAAAACGGGCACAGATATACGGTTAGCCTCAACCCATTGAGACAGCGACAGAAACCTGATTGTGTCGGAAAATAGATGTTTTCCGACAAGCTTTTGGTTGCATCAAAATCTGGCGCATAAAAGCTAAATTTGGTGTGCGAAAAATACTGTCGGAATGCTTTCAGTGTCGATAACCGCTCGCGCCGGGTTTTCTGATATGCCAAGCGTATATCTGTGCCCGTTTTATGTAACGACCCCTGGATGGGACACCGGGAACGCGGACGGATACCAGAAAGCCCGGAATCAGGAGGCCGCCGCGAGCTGGGCAAACACCCCGGCCGGACAACGGGCTTATGGCCTCGATCGACAGGGTAGCCTTGACCTGCTGACTATGTGCCGTGGGAACGGATGGACCACGGAACGCCAGAAAGGCGGGACCGTCTGCTTCCCGTATGCGGACGCTAAGGGAAACGTGACTGGCTGGTATCTCCCCTGACCATCACCGGAATGGGAAAACCAGCCAGCTCCCTCGTCACTTCCTGAGCCATTTTCCCTTGCCCGATTCTGCCGGCGTTGCAGGTGCCGGGCGAGCGCGGAGCGGGAGCGGCGTAGCCCGCCCAAAGGGCGCCGGAACAGACCTCGAAATGGTAGTTTTCCACCGAAAAAAGAAAGAGATCATAGAGATAGATTTTATCTTATAATTATCTGCATATTGGCTGATTGCCGTTTTTCTTTGGGAATCTCCCAGAAATGGCTTGCCATTAGGTCGCACCCAGTGCGACCATAAAGTCGCACACTGTGCGACCTAATCAGCCCTTATACAGAGGTTTCCCACATGCGGAACGTGACACGCCTCAAGACCCGTAGGGATCGACTTCGCGAAGATCAGGCCGAACAGGTAAGGCAGGCTCTTCTGCCATTCTTCGACAATCCGGATTTCGATCACGATGCGCTTGGACGAGTTATCGTCACGGTCAATCGCCTCACCTCACCTCAACCCGGAACAACGGAGCCGTTCGTCATGATCCGTCCCGCACAGAACCGCGCCGTTACTCTCTGGCTGATGAAGAACAGTAAACGCCCCATGAAGGCTGTTGACGTGTGGACGCTGCTATTCGACCACCTGTTCCCACATACAGGTCAGGTCATGCTTACTCGTGAGGAAATTGCGGAAGCTGTTGGAATCCGCGTCAATGAAGTCACCGCTATCATGAATGAATTGGTGGGCTTCGGTGCTATTTTTACCGAACGGGAAAAAGTGGCTGGAATGCGGGGGCCGGGCCTCGTCCGCTATTTCATGAATAAGCACGTTGCTGAAGTCGGGAGCCGGGCAACCCAAAATGAACTTGATCTGATCCCCAAACCCGGAGCCAAGCTACAGGTCATCCATGGAGGTGCATCATGACCAACCTTTCCGACGAACAGGCTGCCAAAAGGGCCGCAATCCGCAAGGCACGGAACAGCACAAAGCCGGATGTTCCGGCCGAACAGGTCCTTGCCCTCCTAGACGCCGATCTAGCCCTGATTCAAGCCGCCATCGACGCCCTGCCGCACGAGGAACGACGTGCAGGTTAAATGGTCGGATGAAGCACTGGCCGACAGGATCGCAATTCGGAATTACCTACTTCCGCGCAATCCTCATGCTGCCAAGCGGGTTTTCCTTCGTCTCAAAGAAGCGACCAAAGACCTTGCTATGTTTCCCTATATGGGACGGGACGGGGGCGACGGTACCCGTGAGTGGGTCGTCGCCCATCCCTATGTGCTGCTCTATGAAGTCGATGAACCCACCCAAATCGTGCGAGTTCTAAGCGTCTGGCATATGTCGCAAGACCGGCCCTAGACCTTCAATAGAGATATAATAAAATTAGAACTTTATATTTATTTCTATTGAAGATTCAGGAACAGAGAATGTTCTTGCAAGGCCTTTCTTTGCATCCTCAATAGTAAGAACAAACCCATCATCTAGTTTTTCATACTCGTCATCTCCGATATCTTCTTTAGAAAGATTTTCGGAAACAGGCATTTTGTGCCAATCCAATGTTGATGGATCAGAAATACCAAAATCTTCCAGAGTGGAATATTTTACGGGATTACGATTTACGTGACCGAAATTCAGCTATTTTCGGGGCATCTCGACGCAGTCACATAAACGCTCATTTGCGTGACACATTTCTGAGAAAATGGCTATTTTTTGCTGATTTTCATGACGGATAATTCCTTACCGTACGTTTTCGAAACCGTACGTTTTCGAACATCTTCTCACCGTTCCCCTAACAGGCCCTAACTGACGACACGCCGTAGTCCTGCAGGGGGGGGGGAGCTAATCACGCAGAGAGATTTTTGAACCATCAAAATTGTTACCAACAAATTGACATTTTGTTGAGGTTAATGTTTATCCCGCCACGTTCGTTAATTCACAACAGATTGATGGTTTATATAATGGCTACAGTAACCAAAGATTGGTCAGAGGTTTCACAACAAGGCGGGACAATTGGATCCCCTGGGCAGACAACTATTCTGACAGGATCACCGAAGTCGGCAATTAATAAAGTAACATTTGAAGGCGATGTTATTTTTAATAATAATGGAAATATTACTTTTGAGGAAGTAACAATACCTGATGGATCATCTATAACTTTAAATAGCGGTACATCAATCACTTCTAACCAATCTCATATTCCATCAGGAACTATGAATATCAATGGAGGAAGCATTGAATATCCAAATGCGTATCAAACATCAGGACCTCTCATAGTTAATTTTGGAGATACAACGTCAAAAAATAATACTGTTACATTTAATGCAGATGCTCTTTCAGATTTTACTTTTAATAATGTTGCGCCCGGTGACAATATAATAATAAAAAATGACTACCATTCATCAAGTGAGAAATTAATTGATTCTGGCGATGGTAAAATAGAAATTGTATATTATAATTCATGGGCACCAACAGAAGCAAATGTTGTAGCTACATTTAATGTAGCTACAAAACCCGACGGAACTTACTATAAAGCCTCAGATTTTTCTCTTTCCAAAGATAGTGCAGATAATACGACAACTTTTGTTTGTTTTCTTTCAGGCAGCTTGATTCAAACTCCATCTGGTACAACTTCAATTGAAAACCTGACTGTCGGAGATGATGTCGTTTCTTATGTTGATGGTGTCGCAACGCCTCGTCGTGTGACCTGGACCGGTCAGGCACACTGCAACGTTCGTGCCCATCTTCCTGATGACGAGGCAGGTTACCCGGTCCGTATTCTCAAGGACGCGATTTCAAACGGCGTTCCGTTCAAGGATATGCTGATTACGGCGGAACACTGCCTGTTCTTTGATGGACAGTTCGTCCCGGTCCGTATGCTTGTGAACGGCCGTTCGATCTTCTTCGACAAGTCCATCACGTCTTACGACTACTACCACATCGAAACCGAAGCCCATTCAATCATCATGGCCGACGGGATGCTCACCGAAAGCTATCTCGATACCGGAAACCGCAGCGCCTTCTTGCAGAAGGGAAATGTTGTCTCGATCGGTCGCAGCCGGAACCTGAGCTGGGATGACGCCGCCGTCCCTCTGACAGTCTCCAGAGAAACGATTGAACCTCTTTTCCGCAAGATTGAGAAGCGTGCAGACAAGGCTGGTTTTGCGATCCACACCGAAGCCCGCTCCCTGACGAACGAAAGCAATCTGCACCTGACCACGAACACAGGAGCGATCATTCGGCCCGCACGGCACAGCAATGGACGGGTTGTGTTCATGATCCCCGACGGAGTTGAAAGCGTCCGGATCGTCTCCAATGCCAGCCGCCCCTGTGATGTGATCGGCCCCTTTGTCGATGACCGCCGCCAGCTGGGTGTTCTGGTTGGAACGATTACCCTGTTCGAAAGCCACAGAACACGCATGCTGACCGACCACCTCCATGATGCCCAGCTCTCCGGCTGGAACAACGTGGAAGAGGGAACCATGCGCTGGACCAGCGGAAATGCTCTGCTTCCCCTGGGGGAACGTGCACCAGGAACCCTGGCTCTGATGGCAATCGAAGTCAGGGCCGCAGGTCCATATGTCCTGGACGAAACGATCTCTGAGCGTCAGGCCCTGAAAGCCTGATGTTCTATTCTGTCCCGGGTTATTTCCCGGGACAGAATCACCAGGGATCATATCCCCGATCCGAACGACGACTTCGTCCCCGGGACAGACCTTTGGGCCGATTAGGTTCTAGATCAGAGGCTTTCCGGGCTTCCTCGGCTGCCCTGATTTCCTGCTGGCGCTGCATTTCCCGCCTGATCTCGGCCTGACGCGCCAACTCCTGCCGCTGGCGTTCAGCCTCCCTCTCCCGCTCCATCCGTTGCCCGATCTTCCGGGCCAGACCAACCGCCAGCTTTGCCCGCTTCTCAAGGCCGAAAAACAACTCCTGCGCCTTTTCCACGGCCTTGCGGGCCGTTTCCAGAACTCGGTTCCGCTCACGGATCTCCGTAACCGGCCGCTTGAGGCCGCCTTATGATTGAGGATTGTGACTGGTAACTTACCGTCGTTAACGACGTCGTTATTGACGTCATTTGAGAGGTAAGAATGACCCAGGAAATCCTGATTGGCGTTGAACGCCGCCGCCGTTGGTCGGATGAACGGAAGCTGGCGATACTGGCTGAAGTTGGTGTGGATGGAGCAAGTGTATCGGATGTGGCCCGTCGGCATGACCTGAGCCGCCAACATCTTTACCAATGGCGGACGTCATTCCGTCAAAGACTATCTTCCCCGGATCAGTCTGTGGCGTTTGTTCCTGTTGCTTCAGTGACGACACCTGCTGTGGTCTCTGGCGATAATGCTGAAGGGCTGGCCATTACGCTGCGTAATGGCCGCAGTATCAGGGTGACGGGGCATCCTGCCGAAGATCTTCTGGCCCGGGTCATCCGGATTGCGGAGACGGCATGATTGGCGTGGGCAATGGCGTGCGTGTCTATCTGGCCTGCGGGGTGACCGATATGCGCAAGGGCATATCGGGTCTGGCGGTACTGGCACAGGACGTGCTGCGTCAGAACCCGACATCAGGGGCGCTTTTTGCCTTTCGTGGTCGCCGTGGAGACAGGATCAAGCTTCTGATGTGGGATGGTCAGGGGTTCTGTCTTTATTACAAGGTGTTGGAGAAGGGACGTTTTCCTTGGCCCTCTCCTGCAGAGGGCGTTGCCCGCCTGACAGCCGCACAGATGGCCATGCTGTGGGAAGGCATGGAGTGGAGACGCCCTTCCTGGTCTGCCCCACCGTCTCGCGTGGCCTGATTTTTATGGCGTGAGAGTGCAGAACCTTTTGTAATTTCTTGGTTTTTCTGCTATTTTCTCATAATGACGCCTGCACCCGTGGTCCTGCCTGATGATCCGGATATCCTGAGGGAAATGATTGTTTCCCTGCAGACCGAAGTGGCTCGGCTTTCTGCGTCAGCCCGTGCGTATGAAGCTCTCGTCCAGTCTCTCAAAATCCGGATCGCACGTCTTCAGAAACAGAAATTCGGGGCCAGTTCAGAAAAGATAGACCGTGAGATTGAACAACTTGAACTGCTTCTTGAAGATGTAAAAATCGCCATCGCGGCAGCCGATCCTTCTCCTGATGTCACGGAGCATGATGTCAGCGCTGGCGTGGTTTCTCCCCCACGGCAGCGTGGCAAACCAAAGGTTTCTGACACGACACCACGGGAGCGTAGTGTTCTCGATCCGGGTAAGGCCTGTCCTGCCTGTGGCGGTCCCCTGCGTCTTGTGGGCGAAGATGTCACCGAAATACTGGACTTTATTGCGGCAAAACTGAAAGTTGTCGAAACGGCACGGCTGAAGAAATCCTGCCGTCACTGCGAAACACTGGTGCAGCCTGAAGCACCATCACGCCCTGTCCCACGGGGAATGGCTGGCCCCGGGCTTTTGGCCCATATCCTGGTCTCGAAATTCGATGATCACATTCCGCTTTATCGTCAGAATGAGATCTTTGCCCGTCAGGGTGTCGAAATCCCCCGTTCAACCCTGATCGACTGGTGTGGTCAGGCCGTTGCCGTTCTGCGTCCTCTGACAGATCTGATCCGTCAGGATGTCGTAAAGGCAGATCTGCTGCATGCTGATGATACACCCATCCAGGTTCTTGACCCCCGTCTGCGTCAGGCTGGCAAACCCCGGGGCGTGAAGGAAGGGCGAATATGGACCTATCTGCGCGATCCCCGCCCATGGGGCGGGAGTGATCCGCCCGCCGTGGCCTACTGGTTCTCTCCCGATCGCAAGGGGATCAATCCCCAGACCCATCTGGCACAGTTCCGGGGCATTCTGCAGGCTGACGCCTACGCCGGGTTCAGGGATCTGTATAAACCCGATGCAACAGGAACCGTGCATGTGCGCGAAGCGGCCTGCTGGGCCCATCTCCGCCGGGCCTTCCATGATGTCTACAAAGGCAGCAGCTCGACAATCGCAAGGGAAGCGCTTGAGCAGATCGGAGCGCTCTACGATATCGAGCGCCAGATCACCGGGCACCCGGCCTCGTATCGTCTGGCTGTCCGACAGGAAAAAAGCCGCCCCCGTGTCACAGCATTCCACGCATGGTGCGAAACACAGCTTGCCCGTATCCCAGGCAAGGGGGAACTGGCAAAAGCGATCCGTTATGCGCTCAACCGGTGGAAGGCCTTTACCCTGTTCCTCGAAGATGGTCGTGTCGCCATCGACAACAATCCTGCCGAACGCGCCATACGGCCCGTGTGCGTGGGCCGGAAAAACTATCTGTTTGCCGGTTCAGACGCCGGGGGCGACAACATCGCTGATGCCATGACGCTTATCGAAAGCGCAAAACTCTCTGGCCTCAACCCGCACGATTACCTCGCCGACGTCCTGGCCCGTATCAACGAGCACAAGATCAACCGGCTCCACGAACTGTTGCCATGGAACTGGAAACCCGTGAATACACCGCACAGCCAGGCCGCATAATCAAGGCGGCATAGAACGGCCGGTTACGGATCTCCGCATTCTGCTTCCCAAGATCCGTCACAGGCTCCCGGCCGGAAATCTCGCGGACTGCCTGACGCTCCATGGCGGTCGCTGACACCCCCATATGCCGGGTCGGCTCCTGTTCCTTCCCCTGGCGCTCGAAACTCCGGTGATCCACCCGCTGTTCGACCTGATGCCGTTCCAGCGCCGTGTTGACCTGGCGCGCCCACACCCCCCGCACATGCTCGATCTCGGCCGAGGCAGTGCTGGCCACGTCCAGAACCCGCGTCTTGGCCCCCAGACCATCCTCCCCGGCTGTCCGGGTCGTGGTGAGGATATGGGCGTGATGGTTCCGGTTATCCCCTTCCCGGCCGGGTTCATGGATCGCCACATCGGCCACCACCCCGTACCGCTTTACCAGCTCACGGGCGAAATCCCGGGCCAGTTCCTTCCGTGCGCTCGCATCCAGTTCGGCCGGTAACGCCAGCTCGTATTCCCGGCCGGTCTTGGCGTCCTTTCGCTTTTCGGCCGCCTCTGCTGCGTTCCACAGAGCGTTCCGATCCTGCGCCCAGTCCGCGCCATCCGGGGCCACGATGAACGCATCCTCCACCCCCTGCTTGCGGGTGTAGTCGTGCGTCAGTCCCTGCCGTTCGTCCGTCAGCTCCTGACCGGAACGATAGGCAGCAGAAGCCACGACGCTGCGACCGGCCGAACGCGAGATGGATTTGACGGACAAGTGGTAGATCGCCACGCCTCGCTCCGGTCTGGAAGGGTTCAGGGAAGGAACGTCCCTGACGCACGCATTGGAACAATACTAAAGTGCGCCCTTAACTACTTCGTCGCAAGGGTTGCTTGTACTCAACGAGGAATCAAGGAAACTTCCGAAAAATCGGCTATCCTCAACAGGGTCACGCGGGAATGGAAATCACAACAGACCATTGCACCCACTTGGTGCGGGAGGAAACATGACACCCATCGAGAAGGCAAAGCAGCAGGTCGAACAGGCCAAGGCCCGGTATCAGGCTTTGCTCGCCAGACAGAACGCCGAGGAACGCAAGCTGGACACCCGCCGCAAGGTCATTCTCGGGGGGCTGCTGATGGACGCGGCCGGGAAAGATGAACGCTTCGGCCGGGTAATCGACGAGCTGATGAAACGCATCACCCGCGACCATGACCACAAGGCGTTCGAGGGGTGGCAGAAACCCGAGCCTGACAAGTCATGACCGACGAACGCGAGCTGGATGACGGGCTGGCAGCGTTCGACCAGCTCGGCCGGGAAATGGCGGAGACAAACCGACTGCTCCGGGCCGCCCGGTCCGATCAAGCGACCCGGAACCAGCAGGAACAAGCCCTGTCGGCCGAAATGAAGACCGCTCTCAAACAGGCTACAGGAGCCTCACAGAAGGCGCTACAGGCCGCTCAGGCGGAAATACGTTCATCTCTACTCTGGACGGGTCTGACGGCTTTCCTGATCGTTCTGGTGGCGTTTGGCGGAGGTTATTTCTTTGGTCAGCGGGCTGGATGGGGTCGCTACATAAAACGGGCACAGATATACGGTTAGCCTCAACCCATTGAGAGGGGTCGTTTGCGGGAGGGGGCGAAATCCTACGCTAAGGATTTAGGCCAGCGATATTCGCCGGTGAGGTTGATGTGTTCCCATCCCAGCGGTGAGACATGGGCGAGGAGATCAGGCGGGATGATGATGCCGTCCACGGCGCGTCTGTCCACGACCTCCCCGAGTTTCATGGTGTTCCAGAAGATGATGATGGCGGCGAGCAGGTTCATGCCGGCAATACGATAGTGCTGCCCTTCGCCTGAGCGGTCGCGTATCTCACCTCGACGATGGAAGCTGATGGCGCGCTTGAGGGCATGATGGGCCTCGCCCTTGTTGAGACCGATCTGAGCCTGGCGCTGGAGACCGGCGTCGAGAATCCAGTCGATCATGAACAGGGTGCGCTCGATGCGACCGATCTCCCGCAATGCGAGGGCCAGCTCATTCTGGCGCGGGTAGGAAGCGAGCTTGCGAAGAATCTGGCTGGGGGCGACGATGCCCGCTGCGATCGTTGCCGTGACGCGCAGGATGTCGGGCCAGTTGCGCTCGATGAGCGGTTCATTGATTTTGCCGCCAACCAGCGCTCGCACATTGGCGGGCGTCGCGTTGGGCGTGAAGGCATAGAGTCTTTTCTGAGAGAGATCTCGGATACGCGGTGCGAACCTGTAGCCGAGCAAGGAGCTGGCGGCGAACACATGATCGGTAAAGCCACCCGTGTCGGCAAAATGCTGGCGGACGCGGCGGCCTGCGTCATTCATGAGCAGCCCATCGAGTATATAAGGTGCCTCGCTGACCGTTGCTGGGATGACCTGGGTAGCGAAGGGTGCATATTGATCGGACACATGGCTGTATCCCTTGAGGCCTGGGACGTTGCCATATTTCGCGTTGATCAGATTCATCGCTTCGCCCTGCTCGGTAGCAAGGAAGAACTGCCCGTCGCTGGATGCGGATTTCCCTTGTCCCCAGAAGGCGGACATAGGCAGAGCGGCATGGGCTTCCACGATCATGGCGAGCGCCCGATCATAGGCGCTGCCTTCGACATGCCAGCGTGCGATCCGCAGCAATTCCCAGAAGCTGTGCGTATTGGTCGCCGCTGCCATCTTGCGTAGACCAAGATTGACGCCTTCCGCCAACAACACGTTCATCAGGCCGATATGGTCGCGGCAAGGCACGCCAGTGCGCAGATGCGTGAAAGCCTCGGAGAATCCGGTTCGCTCATCGACTTCCAGCAACAAATCGGTGATCCTCGTGGACGGGAGCTGTTGATAGAGATCGAGTACGAGATCCTCAGTGCCTTCGGGTGTGTCAGCCTTCAGCTTGTCGATGTGCAGCTTGCCGTTCTCGATGATGCCGCCTGGGATCGTACCGGTTCGCGCCGCGCGGCCAAGCGCCTTCAGTTGTGTATCCAGTCGAGCCCTGCGCTCGGCAAGCCATTCGCCGGGTTGCAGCGGCACAGCGAACCGCGCGGTCTGCTCTATCGCCTGTGGCGGGACCAGGATCTGCTTGAGGTCGCCATAGCGGCGCGATTTTGCCAGCCATATATCGCCGGACCGGAAAGCGTCGCGGATATGGAACAGCACCGCGATTTCCCAAAGTCGGTAGTCGCCGGCGGGCGCAGCGCGAAGATGGCGATGCCATTTGGAGTTGGGACGTAGAAAATCCATAGGAGGATCGGATTTGATCCCGCTCTGTAGCAGCGCGATAGCCGTCAGAAGAGGCTTGGCAATCGGCGCCGCCTGCATGTCGAGCAGGCGCAGCATCCTGGGCGCATAGAGGCGGAAGCGATGATAGCCGTCCAGCACACGGCTGAGCGGGTCGGCAGCGAGCACATTGGTCAACGCAGAGGCCGTGGCGACAAGGGTTCTGAACCGTTCCCAGCCTGGACCGGTGGTGATTATCCCGTCCAGGGATGCGCCATCGTCCTGCGCTCCAAGCAAAGCACCACCGATTTCAGCAAAAGACTTCAGCGTGTCCCGAACGGCCGCCTTTTCGTCGGCGATCTTGGTGCTGCAAAGGCGTTCGGAGACCCGATAGAGACGGCCTACGATGCGATCGTGGGTCTCCACGATGACATCAGCCAGAGATGACCGCCATTCCATGGTGCAGACAGCGAGGATTGCAAGCCGCCTGCCTTCGGGCAGATCGCGCATGCCGTCGGCGTAATAGCGCTCGCCCTGCCGGCGAAGGCGGGTCACACGATGCGCGGGAACGCCGTCCAGCAAATCTGCCGGAAGATCGAACTTGTGGAGATATTCCAGTCGATCCATCAGCCGATTGGCCGCCGCCGAATTTGCGCCAACTTCGAACTGTCGCAGCCATACGAAGCGGGTGATGCGACCATCCACCGTATTCTCTAACAGATGAGCCAAATTCTCGCTCAGGGCTGGTGTTATGCGATGGGCGATACGATCTTCGATCCTGCGTTCGGCCTTGACCAGTGCATCGGCACAAAGGCGCTCAATCGTTGAGAAACCGGGAAGGATTGTGCGGGTGCGGCGACACTCTGCAACGAAGCGACGGGCAAGATCCTCATTCGATGTCGCCGCCTCGGCTTCCCGAGCGATCCAATCGCGCAAATCCCGTGCGCCCCGCCCCGAAAAGGAGCGATAGCCGTAGATCCGGCGTAGGTCCGCCAGATGCTCATGCCGGGTCTCCTCGCGCGCGGCATAGAGGAGTAGATCGTCACGGCTCAGCCCGAGCTGGGCCGCGATGAAATCCGATACCTGTGCCGGGATCAGCTCGCCAGGGGTGAGTACCCGGCCCGGGTAGCGCAGGACGCACAGTTGCAGCGCGAAGCCGAAACGGTTGTGGGCGCGCCGGCGCTGGCGGATATGCCCGAGATCCTCATCGCTAAGGGTATAGTGCCGCAGCAGATCACCTTGATCGACCGGTAAGTGAAACAGCGCCTCGCGCTGTCGATCGGTCAGGGTCACGCGACGCGGCATACATGCTCCTTATTCTTTCCAAGGTAAGGTTTGAGATAGTTTGATTGCGATGCTGGTTAAGATACACAATAGTGCAAGCTTATGTGCTCATGTTCGTCACCGCTTCAAACCAACGTTTAAGAAACATGCTGATCGGATATGCCCGCGTCTCCAAAGCCGATGGTTCCCAATCCCTCGACCTCCAGCACGACGCCCTGCGTGCCGCCGGTATCGAGCCAGGTAATATTTATGATGATCGTGCATCCGGTAGCCGCGATGATCGGCCCGGCTTAGCTGCATGCCTCAAATCCTTGCGCGACGGCGATGTGCTGGTGGTCTGGAAACTCGATCGCCTCGGGCGCTCGCTCGCCCACCTGGTCAACACCGTGAAGGATCTGTCAGACCGCAGGATCGGCCTGC
>NZ_CP042810.1 GCF_004014775.2 Acetobacter oryzoeni | reverse complement strand
GGAACAGCTTGAAGCCGCACGTGCCTGTGCAGCTGTCGATGGCCACCTCATAGATCCCTGGCGACTTGCCGCCGAACTTGAGGGCTTGAGAGTGGTACCTCTCGGCTCTGATGTCTTTGAGCGGGGGTCCTCTGTTGATGCGGCACATGCTGCTTTTGCACAATACCAATGGCTCGTTAAGCCAGATGAAGCACAACGCAACGCGATAGAGAGCGCCTTGGGGTGGCTTTCTGAACACAGCAAGGCCTCAGGCCCTCTTCTTGGCGCTGCTACTGCATTTCATGCCTGGGTAGAAGCTGGTCATGCCCGTGCCCCGATGCGCGCAGCCTTGATCCGACATTGGCGACGTACGGATATCCTTCATTTTCCGCTTCCCCTTGTTGGCGCCAGAGCTTTTATAGCGGATGCACCTTGGGAACCATCAGAATGGATCCCGTGCTTCCTCAACTGTCTGTATGATGAAATGACGGCCGTAGAAAACCGTACGCGTGCACTCGAACGAAGCTGGCGTCACGCACGATTGCAATCAGGTGCCCAGAGAAGCACATCGCGTGCCGATAAGGTCATAGATATCCTTGCCGCATACCCACTGATATCTGCAACGCGCCTCTCGGACGAACTGGGGTTATCTCTAAAAGCGGCTTACATCTATCTGGAACGATTTCTGTCAGACGGTCTGATTGTTGAAGTCACGCATCGCACCGCAAGGCGATTATTCGCCCTGAAAGAACTTGAACCACTCCGCGAGATCGTGCGCCCTCCCAAAAGACCCCTACCCGGCAGGAAACGCGGGCGGCCGAGAAAAAGCGAAAGTCTGGAGACCACTCCTCCAGAGGAGGACGTGGACATCCGGCCCTTGGAGCCAGTGCCCACGTTTGCACCCATAAATTATGAGGAGCTGGAGCGCGCGATAGAGAACGCAGAACGCATCATACGCCGCTATCGTGCTGATTAGGCACAGAGTGTTCTATCCAATCTGTGGGCCTCGCGATTTTGGCCCATTTGATTGCGGGGCAGTTCCTTCTGACGCAGACAGTTTCTGGCTGGCCCGAGTAAACCAGGAAGAAGGTAAGTGTGCCTGTTCAGCTTTCATCCCCTGCGCCGCACGCTGATCCTCACGCAGATCAAGACTGCGAACAGCTGCCCGACCGATGGCATAGATGGCGTCACGCGCCGATCCGTCCCGTCCGGGCAGAACGGTCAGCTTTTCAATGCCGGCCTTTTGAGCCTGATCAATATGACGCAGAACTGTGCCAACCTGTGTGTCACTCTCAAGAGCTTTCAGTTCTCCCCGTAAGCCCCTCAGCTCTTTCAACGTGGTGCCGTCAGCCCGGCCTGCATCAAGTGTTCTGGTGGCCCCCTCAATCCGGGACTGTATTTCATGGCGTGCTGGATCACGCAGCGAGAGAGCTTCGCGGCGCGCCTGGTCAGGCGTCATGGTACGACCAGACTTGAACAATGAGGCGATGGCATGCGTCATGAGACGCTCGTCATTGACTGCCGCCTGGCTGCTTGCCCTGTTCCATTGGTCGTGATCCAGTTGGCTAAGATCAAATGTATGCCCCGCATTTCTGGCAAGATGGGCAAGATGCAACAGCGTGACCTGCTGGTTCCCATGCCGGAAGGGCAGGATTTTATCCAAAGAGGCAATATGCGTGGCTGCTGCCCGTGCAAAACGATCAGATGACAGATCCTGCAGGCCATTATTCGCATTCAGGTTTTGGAAAACAGCATGAACGGATTGATGAATACTCTGTGGGTGAAGACCTTTCCGGCCGTCAACTGACAGGTTGCATGTCCGGTATTGTCCTGCCCAGTCGTAGACGTCCTGGAACAGATGATGATGCAGATTCTTCAATGCAGATGGTGAACTGGTTGCGGTCGGCATGGTGATCGCCCGGCTCAGATAACGGGTTGTTTCAAAAATGCGCAGGCGATCTGCGTTCTGATAGCCCTTCTTGTTCACGAGGACATCGGTGTCTGGATAGAGATAGGGGTCAGTGACAGGCATCATTCATCTCCTTCCATTGGACGGATCGGTTCATCCAGTTCCTCATGAAGGCGTTCAAGATAATCCATGAGAATTTCAGCCGGCACACGCGCCTCAATCAGTAATGTTGTGATGGAGCAAATTTCAGCCATCAGGTTACGTTCTGGCCTGTCATGTTCGGTCATGGCGCTCATCGCGTCCTGAATCAGCACCTTGTAGAAAGACGTCATCTCCGGAGATACGGGCTCAAACGTCAGTTTGGCCAATTCCTCTCGATAGCGCTCGACCCGTGGAAAGCGCGTTGGTTCATTCATGTTGCCCTCAGTCCTCCCGGTTGTGCCGAGCGAATGGGGATACGTATCCCTTATCGTCTGCATCGCATGATCTCCTACAATCAGGAGTCAGCCAGACAATTATGCGACCAGAAAGCATTTCCGATTTCCACTGACCCGAGACCCGCTCCCGTGATTACTGCACTATAGTCGGTCCGCGTTTCAGCTTTTCCGCCAGCCCATAAAGGGTGCGATCCAGTGCGAGTTGCCCCGCAAGGAACCGTGCGATCATGGCGCGTAACAGGCCTCCTGGTGAGCGCACTTCACCTGCGTCTGTCCGTGCAGCAATTGCCGCAATCACCACGGCATTCGGGTAATCCCCAAAAACCGCCTGCCCTTGCGCCCAGGCATGTCGGGATATTCCAAGCTGCTCGCACGCAAAGAGTGCGGCCTGTATGATTTCGGTTTCTGCCGGTCTGTCGGAACTGCAATATTGCCGGAAAATCGGGGCGATATGCAGGACAAAAGATGGCTTAGCTCGGAAACCACGAAGCGGATCTGTAACAGCCGAGGGGACAGGTTGGGTTTGAGCGGCACGGGAGGACGAGGACGACCGACTACGCGAAGCTTCATTGCAATTTTCGGCGAAGCCGGTCGCTTCTACAGTAGCTTTAGCTAAGCTTGTTGATTTTGTATAAGTATAGTGGGGGCGTTCAGGTGACCCCATGGGGTCACTTTCCACAGATAAAAGAACTGAATCAGAGGTGTCTGAAGAGACGGTCATCTCCTTGGCAAAAGCGATCTCCCGCTCAACCTGCTCATGAATCTGGTGAAGTTCCTGGCAGATGGGGTCAAGCCATTTCGGATCACGTTCACTTCCCCGCTGACTGACAAGAGCAGACGTACGGGCGAGTATCTGTTTTCCGTCTTTCACCGTGACTCCTGCTTCTTCTGCGGTTTGAAACAGGGCGTAGATGGTGCGGGAGAGTGTTGTAACCTCCCGATGGAGGCGACGACCTTCCTGTTGGCGCCAAAGAGCCGTTTCAGCCGCACGTTTGAGATCATCAAATCGGCGGGCAAGCGGAGAAAGATCAAATCCGTAGGCCTGCTGGCTTCGCGGAGTAAAAGGGTTGGAACGACGGTAACGCTGTCCGTTGGGACTATCCCGGTGAAGGAGCCACCCTGCTTCGGCCAGCTCGCGCAACAGGTTTTTAACGCGGGTTCGCCCTAGATCAAAGCGTTGCTGGATATCCAGATTGGATGCGGTGGAGACCGGCAGGACATCGTCTTCACCCGACCAGTCGGCTGGTTGGGTGAATGCGATCAGATAGCAGAGCAGTTCCGTCTGCTGGCATGTCAGGCCGAGAATCGACCGCCCCTGGCGTAGATAGCGATAGAGGTCGCTCATTTCCACGGCCTGGAGAGGCAGAGCCTCAGCTGTTGTTCGCGCCGCAACCATGGCAGGCGTGATTTTCCTTATGCCCGCAGAGCGGGAATAACCTTCTGATAACATTATTCTTTTTGTCCGACGAATGGGAATACCTCCCCCATTGCGATGCTGACCCGCAGGACAGACGCCCCCTGTGGCAAGAAAAAGCTTGCAATTTTGCGGGATATGTCGGAGAAAAATTGTCGCCAAACTATTTTTCTTCCGACATCCCCCTCAGGGAATGTATTTTGTGTCTGCAGGCCTCGCGAAAGCGGGGCCTCAGTCGTTTTAGGGGGAAACTATGTCATGGCTCTCTCTTCCTTCTCGCTCTTACCGACGGATCACGCCGCACTTGGGACATGGCCATCGTCATTCTTGGGTCTCTCAACGCTCCGTATCTTCCTTTCATAGGAAAATTCGATGCGAACGAGTGTCTCTGGTTGGCGCTCCTGAAACGTGCTCGTCATGCGACAGAATGCACACTCATGATGCGACCAACCACAAGGGCTTAAATGCTTGAGACTGATTCCACAATGAACGACCCTATTATTTCTGCAAAAACAGGCGTTTAAGCTGCCTAAGAAAGTCATGTTGTCCCATGGGAAACGAGTCGAATCAGGACATCTTACTTAGTCATTTAAGCTTGTCATCTTCTCGCTCTGAAATCCTATGATCTCCATATTATCCTCGCCTGATATGCCTTGGAAATGGCGGTTTTCCGCTTGTTGTCTGCCGAATGCCTTCTCCTTATCCTGCAGGTTTGATCTCCTTTACGATCCAATTAAACGGTACCAGGGGACAGGTTGCTATGTCTTGCGAGATAGACAGCAGGCACCAGCCAGGTTGCGTTCTTACATTCCGAGCGCACGCCGATAGATATCCAGCAGTGTTTCCTGCTCTTCTATCTTTGCGGGCTCCTGCTTGCGCAAGCGAATGATCTGCTTGATGGTTCAGACATCAAACCCGGCCGATTTGGCTTCAGTGAAAATATCCTTGATGTCCGAGGCGAGCGCTTTGCGCTCTTCTGGGGTCAGTAGTTCGAGAATAAGTGTCTGGCGTTGATGAAGTGCGCGAAGTGATTCATGGATTGCATCAAACTGCTCATCCACATGAGCACGCCACGCGGCATGGGTGGGTTCGTCAGAGCCTGTCATTCCAGTATGTCCTGTTCCTCAAAACGGATGAACAGGATCATCAATGATCATGCGACGAAAAAGGATGGATAGAAAAAGACGACGTTCAAGGTCTAACGATATAACCGCGCTTGAGTTTTTTCCGGAATATAACCGCAAGCTGATTGGCTGCGGCTCCGGCATCTGGGAAAAGGTCATGTCTTACCTTTCCAGGTGCCCCTATCCTGCCCCATCGGCGGATAAGCAACGCGCCACCGAACAAATCCTGTTGGATGGATAGATCATAATAGCGCCACATGTTGCAAGGTGGGGATATGCGCACCAGAGAAACGGCGTCCGGAAAAAGAGGAAGTTGCAGGAACTTTCCATCGGACAACGCCTGATCATTCCGCCGCTTCTGAGGTGCCACGGACGGTCTTATTTTCCCGTTAGAGCATCCTTGACGGCCTTAGCTGGTGTAAAGGCGAGTTTACGGGATGGAGGTATCACCAATTCTGCTCCAGTGTGAGGATTACGGCCCTTACGTTCCGCAGTTTGCCGCACAACGAATTTGCCAAAGCCCGGAATGGCTGTGTCATCGCCCTTGGCTGCTGCTGCGGTAATCGCGGCGAAAACTGTGTCGAGCGCTGTTTTTGCATCCTTCTTGGAAATGTCAGTGGCAGCAACAATACGCTCAATCAAATCGTGATTATTCATTTTATCTTTCAACCTCATCAGTTAGTAATGGAAGGTAATAGGTTTTGCCCTGTAACCACAAGGGGTTACCTTCCATTACTTCAACTGATGAAACTTATGATCTTTCTGGTGATGCAGACGTTACCGGCTCAAAATAGGGGCCAGTCCCAAACTTATCATCAAGTAGTCTCATAACAGCGGACAAACGACACATATACTGGCGCATTTGATCAGACCGTTCACTATTCTGCCCAAGAGCGAACCAACTGATTTGCACAAGCTTCACCAGATGAATGAGTTCCAGAATATCCAGATCATAGGACCACGGGCGTTTTGCTTCACTTAACGCTCTTTCGACAGAAAATTTGCCGTTCATGCGTGTCACCAGGTGGCGTGTTGCTTGATAGATATCACCCTCTTTCAGCTCCGCCAGAAGACGTAGATCTTCCTGCGTGAGACCAGCCGATCGAAGGTCAACGTCATCTTGACCTTTATCAGGCCGATATTCTCCAGTGCGGCGTATCTGGGGCAGAACTTCTTCCGTAACCCAGCGCCGAAATCTCTTGGCTACGGGTTTTCGAGACGTAAATGTAAGATGATACGCACCGCTTTCATTCACAGCTATAAGGTTTTGTGTTCCTCCTGCTGTCGCAGTCGGCAACAAGCACACCTCATCGTCGTCTAATAGTCTGGTCGCGCCTTTGGCACTCCGCAGCTCAAGAATCTGACATACGTCTTTGGCTAAGAACCATCGTTGGCCACGGTGTTCTTGTGGTACTAAAATTTTGCCTTCGAATGCCAGTTTGACATCATTTGATTCGCTCATAGCTTAGCTCCCTCATGACTTAACATGAGGAAATCTGACGAAGCATGATGCGACGAACCTCATAAAAAAGAACGTCACCAAGTTTCACTCAAATAATTCAGCTCTCAAAGGGTGTGATTAGTAATCACACCCTTTCTCCGCCTGCCCAATCCTGGCGGCGAAGCCGCCGCACTGAGGGTGCAATGGTGTATGAAGGCCCTAAATTTGGTGGAACGGACGTGGGACTCATATGGGGCGGAAACGGAACGGAAACCCCACAGATAGGGGACGCCACGAGGAACGGAACCCCCACGGAAATGGAACAGAAAGCCTCACAATTGTGGAACGGAAAAGCGGATATCGTTTTCGGTCGCATCTTGGAAGCGCACCCTCAGAGGACACTGAGGCCAAGAGAGAGACCCATGAAGTTCGCAAAACTGAAAGAACGGCTCAAAACGCAGGGCTGCGGGAGATCATCAAACAAAGACGGGCCATTTATAATCGCCTCCTTGCTGGTGAGGATGTTCCTGAGGAAGAACTGGAATTCAAGTCGCCTCACGAGAGAGAAGAAGAACAATATTCAGACTGAGCAGGATTTTTCATTTTTTTCCAGAAATCCTATCTGGTCGCATGATGACACGATGAAATCCTTCTGAACGGCACCCTCATGATTGCGCGGTGCCACAGCAGAAAAGGATGCTTCAATGAGTGCAACCAAAACGGATCCAGCCCAGACCCAACCTGCCAAGTCGGCCCGCACCACCCCCCCTGTGCTCCTGACCGCAGTTGGTCGGCAACGCACTGGCAAAACCGTTTTTCTCAACGCCCTGACAGAAACCATCATGCGCCAGGGAGGCGATGTGGAGGTCTGGAACACGGACCACCTGAATGTCTCCCACTCCATTTCGCACTTCCATCCCAATGCAAAGAAACCCGCTACTGGCAATCTCAAGGAACAGAAATCCTGGCTGGAACAGCAGATCGAAGGCATGGTGACGCGCCAGAAGGACGTGATACTGGACATTGGTGGCGGCTGGACGGCCTTCCACGAAATCATCAATAGCACCCCTCTTGTACCACAACTGACCAAGCTGGGGATCAAGGTTGTCGTGGTATACATGCTCGGCACTGAACTGGCCGATGCTGACTACCTGCAGGAGAAACGGCGCTTCCTGCCCGGCCACAGCATCATAGTGATGAACCGTGGCTTGCTGCCGCTGGGTTACACAAACAACAGCCACTTCGATAAAATCCGTCAGACACAGGCTGTCATGAACGCCACGGTTGATAAATCCGATGAGAATGGCGGGATCTACTTCCTTCCTGAACTGGATGGGATGGACGAAATCACGGATCGTCGGCTGTCCTATGCGGATTTCATTGATGACAAGAATATCGCGGGACATCTTCCCAGCGGTCTTTTCGATCGGATGGCGTTGATGCCGCGAAGGCGCTGAGCCAAATCAACGAACGAATGGTTGAAAAGCGCATTCTGGACGTGGTCAGCAGGGTTTTTCAGTCTCTGGAACCCGAGATCGGGCGGCGGGCAAAACTGATCGGTGACCGGTATCAATGGCGTTCCACTGGCCTCATCATCTTCTGGGCCATGTTGCTGGTCGTCATCGGTTTCGTGCTTGGTCGGCTTCCATGAAAGTGTGACCATAATGGACACACCTGCCCGCTCTTTTTCCAATTCCGTCGCATGATGGTCTGGGAAAATCACTGCATCGCAATCAAGGGAGATGCTCGTGAAAAAGAGACGATCCACTCTTCACAGATGGAAGGTCCTGCCAGCGCTTGGCTGTTCCTTTCTTATTTATCCTGCATTGGCGCAAACCGTCAATGTCCCGGCTGGCTTCCCGCCCACGGTCAATGCAACCTATCAGGAAGTTGGTATAGGTGGCTGATGTTTGTATCAAGAAGGTAGATGCTCACAGGATATCTTCTGGTCTGGCGGCAACATCCTGAATATCTGGAAAATCGTCTTCGGAAGGCAGCTGCGGCTCTTCACACCATGCCATGAGAATCTCCTTCAACGTGGAAGGCGCCTTCACAGGCTCCAGAACGAGTTTGTCACCGTCACGGCGGATCAGCACACGATCTCCCGGCATTTCAAATTCGACTGGAATCCGCACGGCCTAACTGCGATTATTCCGAAAGAGTTTTACTTCGCGCGGTCTAGGGGTCACTTCAGGAACTGGCATAAGGGTCTCCTATGCGTATATCCCATAATGTATATGCCAAACTCTCAAAACTCAAGACATTTGATTGTCCTCTCAGAGATGCCCGACTGTCCTACCGTCCCAACCACGCATGTAGTGCACCATATAGTCAGCACCAGCGATAGAGAGTGGCGCTGCCAGCCCCTGCAACCCTTCGATACGGGCTTCGTCACGACGCGCAGCAATGAAGGCCAGTGCGCCTGATCTGGAGAAAAGCCGGAAAGCATCATCCTCTCGCAACTGGAAGCGCAAAGGGACAAGGTCAGCCAGACCACGGGCGACATCATGAGGCGTAGGGTTATGCTCTGGCACTAGGGAACGAAAAAGAGCAAAGGCTTCCGGGTCCTCCTGAATGTCCAGCAGCAGCCCTTCAAAACGCCCGAGCGTGTTGTGCCTGGCAAAGCCAGGCACCCGCGTTCCATTCACGATATGGAAGGCCGTCCGCCCCAGTTGGCGCACAAGCGCACTCATGATGACATCCTCCCGCGAAGCGCATCCAGCCGGACCAGCACATGGGCATCACGGGACGCGATTTCGGCAACCATAAGAGCGGATACATTCTGAGCGTCGTGCCCAGCACCGTGTCATCCATGAAGAGGACAATGGGTGCAGTGATGCCCTTCATGAGCCTTGGCAGGACTAGGTTTCAGGGAGACTGGATCTGGAGAGCGTGGCCAAAGTCCAAGAGCTGCCGGGGCGCAGCTCCGACCATTCATAGTTGGCCAGCGCAGCTGGCCCCCTTTTCACCACGCACTGCCGGCTGACAAGGAAAAGGCGGCACTGAGGCCGCCCTTGCGATTATGGGTTATGAGGAGCCTGTGCTTCGAGCCTGTCGCGCAATTTGTTAAGGCGGCGCAGGATTGGGCCTAGAGCGAGACCAAAAATGAGTGTCCCACCCAAGAAAGGCACAACAACCAGCAGCATGTTAGAAATAAAATCATTCATGGTCTGCGTTCTCCTTTCCATCTTCAGGATAGCGGATAAAGGCGAGAATGAGCAAGGAAATGGTTTCGACTATCAGGGCAATACAGCCCGCCAAGATCATACCTTGGCTACTCACATGCACCTGTCCCGTAAAAAGTGGGGTGATGATGCCCGCACCTGAAATGCTGAGTGCGGTCGTTTGGAAAGCCCTTGCAAGAGCCTTAAGCCTGTCTTTCTGAGATTTCCGGGTCTGCCTTGGGGGGAGAATAGCGGTCAGAAAGCGGCGCTCCCGGTCTGTAATCTGTTTCGTGTCCATCCAATTCTTTCCGGTGTGAAGGATGAAAACCGGGCGGCGGAGCCGCCCGGTTGCCATATCAGAAACCGAGGGCGTCGGCCTGTGCGTCGGCAATCTGCCGGTCAAGAGAGCGGACGGAATTGCGGCTGTAGGACTTCCATTCGGAGCCGAAATATTCGGCATAAGCCTTGGCGGCGCGGTTTGCCTGACCATCAATGCCCATGCGATCTTCGTCGCGGTTTTCGTTTGTAAAGCCAGAGGACAGTTCGCGGGCGGCCTGTCGCTTGAGCATTAGCACGAAAGTGGCGAGACCCCGTTTAGGGGGCTCGACATCTCTTGGCGGCTTTGCCGCCTAGAGATGCTGGGCGAACGCACCCCGACAGGGGCGCCCCCGGGCCTTTTCGGCACTTTTTCACAGAGGACAGGGCTTGCGGCGAAAGGAAATGTACAAAGCACACAACCTTTCAGTCAGCGGACAGCAAAATCACGATGACATTAAAGCCGTCATTTTCCTATCTGGTCGCATAATGCCCTTCTAGAGTGTCCAATACTGACGTGAAAGGAAGAGGACCTCGTTGATGATCAGCGATAGAGATCAGATCAACAGCATGTTTCCCACGCATCTGCAATCGGCATTGGAACAGCTTGTCAAAATCGCGCATCAGAACGCAGTGGGATCGGATGAGATCAGCTTTGCCCCTCGTGATGAACTTGCGACAGTGGACCTTGTTGTGGCAGCCCTTGCGGGCATAGGCATTTACATCACGACACCTTGTGCCTTCCAGATCTGGCTTCTGGTATCCGAAAACAAGCAGGCGCACTGGCTGGATGGTCCTGCCACATCGCATGAGACGCTCGCCTTCATCATGGATCTCTGCATGGATATCCACAAAGATAAGGACTATGCTGTTTTTTCAGGGATGGGCTAACCTCATGGACAGACACACGCCTTCCTCCCAGTCAGGAGCATCCAGTCGTCAGGCCGATCTGTTTGGATACCGCAAGCCGCGCGCACCACGGCGCTACCTGGCACACATGAGTGATGTTGGAGATCACGGCTGTATTTACGAACCGGGCAATACATGCGTTGCCCTGTTTTCATGCGCCCGCTGTGGTTGGGAAAGTGGCTGGCTTGAACGTCGGAACAAAACACATGTTCTGCAGGGCGTGCCCTGTATGAAATGCAACAACCAAACCAAAGGATCGTTGGCGGATTAAGCACCCTTTACGCGATAGCAGCAATACCTTGCCTATGATTTACGACATGTTAAATGGGTTTTTCCATTACAGGTCAGAGATTTACTATTGAGACGACATTCAGATAACAGAAAGACAGGCGCAATGACAGAGTCCGTATCCGTTCACGAACCTGACACACAAAAGGTGGAGCAGACCGTTACAATCATATCAGCCTACGTTGGCAACAACACGGTCAGCGCTGAAGCCCTTCCAGATCTGATCAGATCAGTCTATGCGACGCTCGATACACTCTCCCAACCCGCTCCTGAAAAGCCAGAGAAAGCCGCAAGGCCTTCCGTTGCGCCGGTCCCTGACGTCATACCTGCACCACCAGCTCCCGAAAAAATCGTATCTCAGGACCGCACACCGGCGGTCCCCATCAAGCGCTCGGTCTTTCCCGATTATATCGTCTGTCTTGAGGACGGTAAGAAAACAAAGATGCTGAAATCCTACCTTCAGAGACATTTCAACCTGACGCCTGAAGAGTACCGCGCACGCTGGGGATTGCCCCCAGAATATCCCATGGTGGCCCCAAACTATTCCGCACAGCGGGCCGCCATTGCCAAGCGCAACTCTCTGGGGCGACGTGGCAATGACACCAATGCGACACTCTCATCAGGTGAAGCAGACATCCCCTCAGACCGGAAGGCACGCGGTCGGAAAACGAGAAATGGACAGTAATAGCCTGAGCATAAACGTACTTTTATTTCTGTTGCTTTATTCTGTTGTGGTTTTCATCGTCACCTGGCTTTGGTTTAGCGAACGAAAGCAGGGACTGCTCGCGTTTTTTTACTTATTCTTCCTGCCTTTCTGGCGGCATGGCGTGGGGGGACGGACAGTCTGTTCGGCGCTGGCCCCTAATTAACAGCAAGAAAAGAAACAATCATGACGGGTCTTCAAGAATACCAAAGCGATATGGTTAAAGGTGGTATTTTCGGCACCTTCGAAATGCTTTTTGGGACCATCGCTATCGGAGCTGCTTGTAATGCTTGCCCAATCACGGCAAAATTGATGATTCTTCCTTCAGCAGTGTGTGCCGTAATCGCCTGGCGTTACATGATGAAAGCAGGCGATAGGGTTTAAGACTGATGCATCCTGCCTGCATAACAGACTATGCAGGCAGGACCGTCTGTTCTCTAGAACAATTCAGCGTTCCGCGACTGTAATTCCTTCATCAGAGGCCCCTTGGACGAACTGAGCACGCTGACACTTGCCATGTTGTAAATTGGCCTCCCATCCATATCGCCGTATGCCAACAGGGCCGCGGCATCTTTGATGACATGCAAAGGTCTGAGATACCACTCATACCTATCAGTGCTCCCAGACGGGCCGAGAAGCGTCGTGAGCTTCTCGATATTTCCTTGCCGCCATGATGAGCCTTCAATTTCTGATCGTGCAATTTGCAACGACACCCCACAGCTCATTTTCTGCAAGAGATGTCCAGGCGAGACAGCACCAGCCAATGTCGCCCGGCATTTGCGAATATAGGTTTCAGCAGAAGTATCAGAAGCACCACTGAAGCGCATACCGCCGCCTTCACAAGAAGCGGAAAACGTGACGAGTTGACGCATGACTTCCCAGTCAGATCCCATTGCAATCAAAGACCAGTCTCTTACACGTCTTTGCCTCGTGCGGTTGTTCGTGGAGTATGGTTCATAAAGGTTGTTATCACCACCCAGTTCGAAAAAAAGATACTGGTCGCGTCCCAGTTTTCTGTCGCCGCACGGGCAATGAAACGCTGGCGTTTGGCTTTGACGAAATTGGTTTCGTCGGCCACCATGATCCGTGCCGTGGGATAAAGCATGAGAAACTCACGCGCCATCTGTGCAAGGCAATGACCTGGCACCACAATCACGGCCTTGCTGATCAGTCCAAGCCGTTTCTGCTCCATGACGGCCGCGGCCATGGAGAATGTTTTCCCCACTCCCACGGCATGCGCCATGTAGGTGCGTCCTGAAGCGATAATCCGCCAAACCACGCGCTTCTGATGAGCACGCAGGGTAATCACACTGCTCGCTCCAGGCAGACGCAGATGACTGCCATCAAAGGCACGCGGCACAAGGTTATTGTAGGTCTCGTTATAGAGCTTTACGAGACGGTCCGAGCGCTCGGGATCCCCCCAGACCCATTTTTCGAACGCGCTCTTGATAGCCGCCAGTTTTTCCTTGGCTGCCTCGGTTTCCTGCGTATTGAGTTCGCGCCGGTCATTGCCATTCTCATCGCGCCCGTGATCCCAGATTTTGGGAATGGACTGGGACAGCGCGTCCTCCAGAAGTTCAGCCGCATTGCGTCGTTCCGTGCCCCAGACAGATGTTGCTTCTGCGCGTGACAGGAATGGCGCAGGGTTGACACTCCAGCATGCGACCTCTGGGGTATGACGAATGGTCGTTTCAATCCCCATGACCTCGTGCACGAAGTCCTCAATGTCAGTGACGGGCAACCAGGGCGCACCCAGACGGGCCGTAATTTCAGAGGGACGCAGATCCGGCGGCTGCACGCCTTCAAGGGCGCTGACATTGCGTGCATACCGCTGATCATGATGTGCGGCCTCGCGTGCAAGAGCCAGTTTGGTTCGCACGGCGCCTGAGAGCATCTCATCAGACGTGATCCAGACGTCCCTGCCCTGCTCGCTGCGTTCGGGATCGAGGTAAATGCTCTCCCCCAGTTCAGCCAAGGCACCGGCTTCACTCCGTCCCAACAATTCGGCAGTGAGAGGCAGATCCACCCGGCCCGTTTCACGTAGCGATACAGCCAGTGCGTCATGGGCTCCGTGGATTTCCGGCTCTGTTGGGGCATGAATGACACGCTCGGAGAAAATCGGCCCCATGCGCCCCGTATCCGTGCGCTCGTCATACTCCTCGATCGAAGCAACCAGCCAGACGTCAGGGTCATCCAGAAAGGGTTGCAGGTTTGGACGACGCTGGGGTTCGCGCGTCTTGCCTGTTTCGGGGTTCTCGCGCAGCGTGGTGCGAGTATGATTGATCGGCCCAAATTCACGCACGAAGCTCTGATAGGCCTTTTTCAGAGTGCGCTGCTGAGGACCGTAAGGCAGGTTCTGCATCTGCGCCCGCAATACACTGCGCGCGGCATCACGGATGGGCACCAGCGCACGAATGATCCGCGCATGTTTGGCAAAAATCCCTTCTGTCTGTCCTGCCTTGCGGATCGGTACGATCTGGGCCTGTCCCTCAATGATCTGGTGCAGCACACCCCGATCAACAAAGTAGCTTCCCTCCTTGAGATCAGCCCCACTTGCTGCAGTTCCAATAGTGACGCCCTCACCGGCTGGTCGGACAATGCGGGCCTCGCGAGGGGGACGGAAATGCACGCTGAGTGCGATCCGGTTCAGGGCTTGCGGAAGAAGAAGATCTAGCTCAGTCTCCGCACGAGGCGCGCAGGTGTAGCCAGGACCAAACTGCGTTGTAGTCCAGACATGTGTGCCAAGAACCTGATCCGGGTGATCAAGGAAATACCGGTTTACGAGTAGCGAGCCATTTCCGTGGTCGCTCTCGGGAACTTCGGCTGTTTCAATCCAGTGTTCGCTGGAGGACATTTCTCCAGGTT
The DNA here is from genome assembly GCF_004014775.2 of Acetobacter oryzoeni. Lineage (NCBI taxonomy): Bacteria > Pseudomonadati > Pseudomonadota > Alphaproteobacteria > Acetobacterales > Acetobacteraceae > Acetobacter > Acetobacter oryzoeni. Next base: position 118,210 of record NZ_CP042810.1, on the reverse strand, counting down.
CACGTTTGCGGAATGCCAGCACATCGACTACGACATCAGTCCCGGCAGCGTCCCGCATTGCGCCTTCAGGCAAGCGCACGGCGCCAAGAAGGTCAGCACTCTCGCCAATGATCCGTCGGGCTGTCGGATCAGTCTTGTCCAGTGTGTAACGAGAGGTTACGAACAGGGCGATCCCGCCTGGACGCAGAACTTCGAGTGAACGGGCGATGAAGAAATCATGGAGGCTCAGACCCTGCCTCTCCAGTCCCTCACGACCATGCACCATGCGGTTACTGAAGGGAGGGTTGCCAATCGCCAGATCATAGCCCTGTGGGAGCTGGGCACGCGTGAAGTCCTCACTGCGGATCCATTGGTTCGGGTAGAGCTTGCGCGCGATACGGGCAGTGATGGGGTCGTTCTCAATGCCGGTAAAAGCGATCTTGCCGTCGAGTTTTTCTGGGCGGGCTGCGATGAAGAGTCCCGTGCCACACCCCGGTTCAAGCACTGAACCGCCTAGAAACCCCATACGCAGGGCCATGTCCCACATCGAGTGAACGATCAGTTCGGGTGTATAATGGGCATACTGGGTAGCACGTTGCAGACCGGCGCGTTCTGTCTCCGACGTTAGATGCTCAAGTTCTGCGGCAAGACTTTCCCATCCCTTGCGTACCTCTCTGCCTGTTGGCTGGAAAAGGCTGTTGGCCAGTTCACCAGCGCCAAAGCCCGTAAGACGGACCAGCACGTCCTGCTCTGCTGCTGTGGCGTTCCGATCCTCACGTTCAAGTGTCGCGAGCAGTGCGATCGCTGCGATGTTTGCTTCTGCACGCGCTTTCCAGCCTTGAGCCAGACCACGTACGCCATTTAGACGAAAATCCCGCTGCGGGATGCGGAAGGTCTGAGGGGAGGGGAGCGAGACTTCCGGTATGGGCTGGTCATCTTCCAGAGACCAGAGGGCTGCAAGTTCACCTGACAGCACTGTAGTATCGAACAGATTGAGTTGCGAGACAGACATGGACATGATGGCACACTCCGTCCAAACGGCTTCGCCCGACACCTCTTCTGAGGGTCGGGGGCCTGATTGCTGGGTTGGTCGGGATCAAGTGCAGGACGGGGAGTGTTTACTCTTTCCTTATTCCGTCTCCTTGATACTTTCCCGACAACCGGGCCGGAGTGGGTGGGGCAAGTGCGGCGCCCTGCGCTAGGAGCGGAGCCACGCACAGACCGCGTAGCGGGCGAGCATGGCGAGCACCAACCACTTGCGCCACATACTCAGGGCTGGTGTATGGTATATTTGACCGCTTTATTTTACGCCGTAAAATTTTTACGGCGTAAAAATTCTGGATATATCTATCTGCCTGCGTTATGTTTTGCGGGTATACTGCAATTAGGTTACACGTTTTTAGCGTGTTTTTATCTCATGATCTGAGGTCACAATGGTAAGGCCAAAAAACAATCACCGACAATCTATAATAATGCTCTCTTCTCCCAAAGGAGGAGTAGGTAAGTCGTCTTTGTCACGAAATATCTTGGTTTTAGCTTCAAGGGCAGGAAAAAATGTACTCGGTCTTGATATGGATAAACAAGCAACTCTAGCCACCTGGGCAGAGCGACGTGAACGCGTCAGAGCTGGAATCTCTGGTGTCTCGGAAATTCCAGTGCGTCGCGTAATGCTAGATGACTGGCGAGGCGCATTGAAAGAAGCGTGTGATTCTACAGCTGACTTTATTGTTATTGATACACCGCCATCAATAGAAATTAATATGACCGCGATTCTCGGACTGTGTGAAGGGGCTGATTTCGTTCTTGTACCTTGCCAACAGACCCAAGATGACTTTGATAGTGTCGCTCCATGGATGCGACATCTGAAACAAAGTAATGTAAAAGCGGCTTTTATTATTAATCGAGCTAATATACGTGCGCGTTCCTACGCGACTATTCGTTCAAAATTAATGAATGTAGGTCCAGTCTGTCCAATAGAAATATCACAAGCTGAAGAAATATCTTTAGCAAATGGTAAAGGCCTTGGAGTGATGGATCTAAGTAAACCGAAAAATGCTGAGGCTTTCGGTGCGTTGTGGGCATACCTAAAACAGGAGTTGGATTTATGAGTAAAGCAACTTCAAGGCGGGGCGTTTCTCTACGAGCTCTACAGGATTTGGATGCAGACGAAGTGCCGGCATTCGATGCCCGTCCCCAAGAGCTACGCGAGTTAACTATTGTATCGTCAGAAACCTTAGAGACCATAAGTAGCGTTTTTTCTGGCACCGAACTAGCAAGTGATCAAGCACGTATTCGCGTTATTCTCGAAACTCAACGAGCCGTTAACGCTGCATGGGAAAGAGCTGCACGTTCATTCTTAGAGATTGGACGGGCATTAAATACGCTCGACAACGTACTTTTTTCTCGAGAAGAAAAAAATCGACTTAAATCAAGCTTCGAAGAATTTTTTCCTTTCTCAGAACCTGTTGCATCTCAATTTAGACGCATTGCTACCGTTGTAGATACCGGCCGTCTCGATGAGACATCTTTGCCCGGTTCATATAGTGCCGCCTACCAATTAAGTTTACTCGCACCAGACGAGCTCGATATTGCGCGCGAGCAAGGTCTTGTGGGTCCAAACACTTCGAGGTCTGCCATCATTGCTTTTCGTAAAGCAATCAAACGAAATATTTCGCATGTTGATTTTGCTGCATTATCTACTGAGGCGCGGCGATTAAAATCTACCCGAAAGCACATGCTTGAGCAGCTAATCGCAATAAGAACTCGTCTCAAAGAAATCCAAACATTACTTGATGAAGATTAATAAGTTCGTTCATTTATTACGAATAGGACGCATAATTCTAGATGAATCCGCTACGTCTTGTAAGCTTAGAGATATCCATACAAGCCGTAGTGAGAATTCAGATATTATCTTACTGATGTCGGAGTATTTATTCCCATTAAATTAACGGGAGTAATCATCGTGACAAACTCGTTAGAAATCAACAGTTGGAGGAATACAAGATCATTGTTTAATGATTCTGGTTTTTCATTTCAGGTTTCTAACGTACCGTTCGACGAACTAGTAGCTGATTTTGGTGCGGCAACTCGAACAGTGAGGGTTTTGTGCTCTTCGTTGCGATCCGCAGGGCTAATTCTCTCGAGGAAAAGGGAAGCGGCGTGCTATTATGGGTAGTAAGAGCAAGTCGATCTTCATGGAAAGCTCGTATGATAGGATGCATGCGGATAAATAGTCATGCCTGTTGATTTCTGACTAAAAAAGACATGTGTTAATGCGGGATTGGATAACGGACATTCCCGCGCAGATCCTTCATTGTGGAGAGAGTCCAAAAATAAATCAAAAGTTAATAGTGATGTCTAAGTATGACGAAAGTTCCTCAGAAATTGATCTTATTCCTGTAAGGAATTTATGTTCATAATAAGAATTTGGACTTTGTCCACAAGGTTTATAAAAATTCTAATTCGCGCTTATCGAAAAGTAGTTAATTTAAAATCTTCCTGCAATTCTAGTATGTTTTTTCTTATTGACGTGAAAATTTACCTCCCAATTCGCTTTTCGGGAATTGGCGGTGGAGAAGGATAAAGAATGATTCCATATTTATCGTCCATCTGTACCTTAGCTTCCGGGTAGACTGAGAGAGCAATTTTAAGCGGAGTAACAATGTCTTTTTTAAAATATCGTAATTCTTTATATTCCGGACCGAACTGATTTTTTAATGTATTCCAACTTAAAGTAAGCGGATCGTTAAGTACATGTAATCTGTAAGCCAACCAGATATAAATATCGATTGCCTTAGATTTATTAGATATTTGTCGAATTGCGATTTCACGAAGAGGAAGTGGATGTTCAATAAGGCTCTCATAAAAGCCTTCATCTAGTCTTACGGCTTCTTTCCAAAATGATAGTTGGTTTCCATTTTCAGATTCAATTGGCATGATGGCGTCACGGACAAACGCACCGTTAGTTATAATTTCTGCACCAGCATTTGTTCTAGTGAACGTCAGACGGCATCGACTAATACGATTAGCTTGATCTCTAACAGCAATATAGGTTTTGCCACCGACTGAAACACCCATTGCTTTTAACCAAGCATTCATACTGGATCCGAGCTCGACTTCTCTGGATCTGGTTCTTACGGCTTGTGTTTGTAGATATAGAAGGATAAGTCTAGCCATTGCACCAAATGGCACGCCTACGGCTTTATTTTCTTTATCTAAACCACTTTCTACCAGAAGTTGGATTGAACCTCCTTCGCGGCGCCAAATAGATTCTGAGATTTTTTTATGTGGTAAAGCGGCCATTGCAAATCCTGCATGAGCTATACCAATAGCCTGATCTTCATCAGACATTACTTCATGAGCAGCTTCGACACACAGGCGTTGTGTTTTATCCTCAAGTGAGGCTAATCGCCGCATTTCTTCAACGCCAAATCTGTCTAGTAAGCTATGAATCTGTCCCATACTTGAACAATGTCATAAGGAAAATTTGTTCGTCAATTTGGACTTTGTCCACGACAAGGAATTTGGACTCTGTCCACGGTTCTTTGGACTCTGTCCACAAAAACTATTTGTTATTATTTGATTCTTTATTAGTTTATGTGTGGGCAAAGTCCAAGGGATAAGCCCATTATCGTGGAGAGAGTCCAAACTTACCGCGGGTAGAGTCCAAAGGATAAGATTTGGTGCGTAAACTAGATTGTGGATAAGTTCGCTTGATAAAAGTTGGACATCGTGGAAAGAGTCCAATGAAACCGAAGGGTCACGGATATATTTTATACCCGTGGAGAGAGTCCAAATTACCTCCAATACGAGTCGGCTCCCAAAAAGTAGGAGTTACTGTGAGTGTAAAAATTCTTCATGCATCGATTTTAGATATCTGAATTTTGAAATATCAGGCGACGGCCTTTCTTCGTTTTTGAGATTAGGAAATGCAGAATTAAGCCTATATCGATTCAAAACCGACTTTTTCCTGGATGTCGGGTTAGAGCCTGATCATCCTCAATATAAGCTTCCAGGACACGGTAATCCCGGTGACGCGAGAAACGCTTGAGCGCCATCAGATCGTAATTGTCTTGCGCCCCCGTCGTGATGGCCCCACGACGCAGACTATGTCCGCTAAAGTCTCCTTCGAGGCCGGCGGCAAGGCATCGTCGTTTGATGATCTTGGCCACAGACCAGTCAGAGAGACTTTGTGTGCCAATTTTCGGGAGAGGGGGTGACGCACCTAGTTTCGAGGCCGCAGGAGACCAGATGCGTGGAAAGGCCGCTGTCGTGGAATGGTCGTTTGCCGTTTTCTTGCGCGGTTTAAGACCTGATAGCCGTAACCACGTCTCCCACGCACGAACCGGACAAAAGCGCGTAATACCACGGGGAATAACGACCACAGTGCCCTTGTTCTGCTTATCGCCCTTGGATTGAGGGAGCGTAATCCGCATGTAGTCATCATCCAGAGTGACGTATTCAAGCTGAATAGACGCCAACTCCGAGCGTCGTAACGCCCCACCATAACCGATCAGGAGGATTGCTCGATCGCGTGCGTCTACCAATGTGGTCATCGGGATTGCATCAATCACTTCGCACATCATGTCCCATGTCAGACCTTTGACCTGCCGCGGCATTTCCTTGCCAGGAGATCGATGGATACCAGCCACTGTTTCCGTGACCAAAGCCTGGGCAGTCGGGATAGGAAGTTGAGCGATGTGATGGAGGTAGCGAAGTGCTGCACGATGCAGTTCGATCGTCGTCGGCTTGCGACCACGGAGCGCAAGATCTGCGAGATAGGTCGCCACATCTGTGCTGCGTGCGGGCAGGGCAGGGAGACCATGACGGTTTGTCCAGGCACACCATCCCTTAATAGCTGAACGATAGGCACGCCGCGTATTTGCGGACTTGCCATGTTGCAAGAATGCTCCCACAGCTGCTTGCGATGTTTCAAGCCGCCCATCGTGCTCTGGTATATCGATTTCGCAAAATGCTGAAAACCAGCGTGTTACGTTGGCTGGAGCCTGCCCGATAGGTGCGGGAGGCAGAATCTTTGAAGTGTCTTCTTTCTCGGCTCGTGGGCCACTGTTACTGCTGATCTTGGATGACACCAATGTGGCAACGAACGCCAGTTTTTCGCAGTCAATTTCCAACGCCAGTTCGATCTGATAGCCAGAAGGCAAAGTAGGAAAGATCGCCTTGACAGTTTCTCCTGCAGCGGCGGCATGTTCCGCACGGCGGGGCAATTCGGTATCTGGCAGGAAGGATCCATCGGGAAGTGCACTGCCGGCGATCAACACAGGAAGCGGTGGGGAAAAATGTGCCGTCGAGAGAATAGGCCGCAAAATATCAATTGAGGCCTGGGGATCATTCAGACGTTGGCAGGTCAGACGATCTACCTGCTCAAGAACATAAGAACGTAAAACCGGCCAGGAGCCAGTTATATGCAGGGTATCAAGCATGACTCGTTATTCTAATGATCTTGGGAGATTAGACCAGAAGTAAACTTGTTTTCGAAGTTCTCTCTGAAACTTTGAGATTCAGAAAATCTGTTCAAACAGTTTCTTGTCTCTTCATCCGATAGCCTGTGATACCCTTGATATTCCTAGGTTGCTCCATCACCCGTATAATGAGGAAATTTCTATATTTCTGGACCACTTGACGAGGAAAAAATCCCTTCCAATCTTAGGTGTGTCAGATGCCTTCGGGTCTGACCTTAAGCGTCCTGAACTAAACGATTGAGATCCATGTTGCTTTAATAGGAGGATATGGATGTCGAAACTGAAAAGACTCTATTTACGCTATCGCTGCTTCCTGCGTACGGTTTCTCGGAAAAGGCGCAACCGATTGGATGGAGGCGTGTGATGGTAACATGTCCCATCTTTGGTGATGATATGCTGGAAGAGCGTGTCATCTCCTTGTTTCGCCGTCTGGGCCATGATGGACGGGGCGTAACTCTGACATCACTCCAGACCTATACCGGCGTCTCTGAGACTAGACTTCGTGCCTTGCTGGCAAGTCTCGTCCAGAGGGGTAAACTTGCCCCAGCTGGGTGCGATCCTCTGGCTTCTGATTTTGCGTGCCGTTTGCCATTATCTGCAAAAAACGCGCGATCGACATCGATAGCGGCGTAAAACGTAAACGTACATCCTATCTCAAAGATGCCGTTTTTGTCTGGGTTTTTATTAAAACGAGAGGGCTACGGGGCCTTCCATAAAAGGCCCCGTGTCTCGGAATATTGTATTCAAGATAGAGGGAAAGGGAGATGTCGAGCATAATCCATTTGCTTAACCTCGTAGCGCTCCGACAATATTGGAATAATTACGATTTTGTATCGCATTCATTGGGAATGATAGAGCCATCATTATCGTTTCCGGAGAGAAAATGCGGCTTGAGGGGCAGTCAACCCCTTAGGAGAACACATGGGACTGTATGGAAATCGGTGCCCATATCAGCCGGATCCAGAGGTTCGGCGAGTTTCTCCTTGTCAGGATCAACAGGTAATTTATCTGCATCTGAAGTCGACATGAGCCGTTAGCGTAGTCTCTTCTCGTAAGAAAAAGAGAGGTAACTCAAATAGTCAATAAGCGATCGTGGTCCGGTTCATGTCCTGGGTGGGGACGCTCAAGATGGAGGGTTCGAAAAACCTTTGACTGAGTGCTCTTGTGCGTGATTTCAGGTTCCTTATCCTGATTTTCGCTCTGCGATTTGAGCAGACCGGGGAGTATCGCCACCGGGGTGGCTACGTGCCCGCATTCAACTTCTCGAGGAAGAGGAAGCGGCGCATGTTGTAGACAATATTGGCCAGACCGATCCTCATTGTGGCCCGGGTGATACCCACTGTTCGGACGAACAGCCCTGTCTGTGATTTCTGATCGGCAAAGACATGCTCGACACGCGAGCGGATCACCGACTTCCCTGCATTGGACCGTTGGATATGGCGTGGCATAGGCTTGAGATGCGGCTTTTTCGTGTGAACCTTCGAGACAAAGCCCTCCTTTTCCATGAAGTCCTCATTGGCTTTCGAGCGATACGCGGTGTCGGCCCAGACCGTTGAGGCCGTATTGGTTTTATCCAGCAGGTCCTCGCGCAGTCTGGCACCATCACTGACAGCGGCATCCGTCGTCTTCCATTTCCGGATCAGTCGAAACTTTCGATCGATGGAAACATGTGATTTGTAACCAAAGAACGGAATGGCGAGGTCCGTGGCCGGGAGCGTCCCGTCATCCTGACGCTTCGCCTTCGTGAATTTCAGCGTCCAGCGGGCGTGCCTGTCCTTGTGGGACAGCTTTGCCGGCTTGTCCTGCCAGTCCTGTGGGATCCGCCCTTCACGAAGATCCTCTTTCTCCCCGTTGGTATTGCGCTGCTTTGGCGCTGCCACCAGCGTGGCATCCAGGATCTGGCCGGACATCGGCAGATACCCAGCGTTACGCAGGGTGGCGTCAAAGCGCTCGAACAGCTGCTGGATGGCGCCTGCCTCGGTCAGACGCTCACGAAACAACCAGATCGTTTTGGCATTCGGAACGCGGTCCGAATGCCCCAGACCAAGAAAGCGCATGAAAGAGAGACGGTCATTGATCAGATACTCCGTTCGGTCATCGGACAGATTGTTCAGCGTCTGGATGACCAGGATTTTGAACATCAGCACCGGATCAAACGGCGGACGACCGCCTTTGCTCCTGTCTGAATAGGCCAGATTTTTGTCCAGATCAGTGCGGAACGCCTCAAAATTCACGGTCCGGAAACATGTTTCAAGCTGATTTCCTAGCCCGCTTAATCGGGTAAGCCGCTCTTCAACATCAAAGAAATCGGGCTGTTTCATATCGCCGTTCCTCCAATAAAAACCGAAGAAATGGAATCACAGGGAGGGCCTCAAAACCAAGAGGCTTTTAGAGCCCTCCATTTAGAATATTTTTTTATAGGGGAGGGCTTTCCCGAAGAAAGAGAAAGCCCTCTTTACGCTTAACTTAACAGGACCGATTAAGCAGACTGTTTTTTGGTGTTAGATTTCAGCTGCGTATTGCGCAGATATGGTCCTTTTGCACGGATGGTCATGGAGAGAAGGCCCATATTCCCTTTGGTGAAATCACCCAATGGCAGCACGGCATTGCCGTTTGTCCATGCGCAATCTGTCCAGTCTGTATCATACCAACCTTCCGGCTTGTCTGCCTGAAGATGCGTCGTCACGGGATGCAGTTTTTTGGCCGTAATAAAGTATACGTCCGCTACAGCCACACCCATCTGACGTCGATCATCCACAAACGGTCCGATCACATCAGCTGGGCGACTGGCGTGTGAAACAATGCGTACAGACTGCGTATTGGCGGGCAGCATAAAGCTGTAACGCTGGTCTTCCTGCCTTACCGGACGAATAACTGCTCCTGCCTGTGTTACTAGATGGAGATTGGGATCTTCCGTCAATTCGGCCTGCTCTGTTGGCACAGCACACCCAAGCACAGTGTTTTCACGCACCTTCAGCTTGTGAAACAGAGACTCTACAAAGGAGCGCTCGACACACAGCGGAGCCCCGGCATTATCTTCCCAACTTTTGGTATGAATGCGCAAAGCTGCAATTTTGCCTTTCTGACGGAACGCATGACGATTACCTGTATCCAGATAACTTTCAGTCAACATGCCATCGGCTGTGATGACAGAATGCTGATCTGTTTCCACATGATAGTAATCGTAAGAGGTAATGGACTTGTCATAGAAAATTGAAGTACCATTCACCAGCATACGAACGGGCACAAATCTACCTTCAAAGAACAGGCAATGTTCAGACGTAATCAGCATGTCCTTGTAGGGCACACCATCAGAAATGGCATCTTTAAGAACACGTACAGGGTAACCTGCCTCGTCATCCGGTAAGCCAGGACGAACATTTGCATGTGCTTTGCCCACCCATACGACAGGGCGCGTGATGTCCTTGTTGTTTTTCCAATCAAAGGCAACGACTTGATCACCAATCTGGATATCTTCAACCGCTACATCGCCTTCTGAGGTCCGGATCATACTGCCAGACAGGAAACAGACTTCGTAAATCAGAGAGCCATCTTCGGCCGACTCAGAAATATTATATCCTACGCTCCCGGCCCCCTTGATATTAAGAGTAACGGTTTTACCATTCGTGAGGGTCAGAACAGCGTCATCTGTATTGACTGTTACTGCAGTAACGTCAGAAGCTTTCAGTCCTGCCAGCTCAATCCCATCAGAGCTACCTGCAGTACTCCCAGTAAAATCATCAATTTCTGTGCTGACGACAACATCAGATGTCGGATCTGAAGTCAGACCAGAAATAACCAAGCCCGTGTTGTCGTCTCCACCCAAATTGATAACGCCGCCGCCATCTGGATAGATTGTTGCTTTCCCACCATCTTGCAGAGTAACAGTACCGTTTAGCTGGCCGCCACTTTCAATGCTTAATGACCCACCTTGAGAAATTGTCGCACCACTTAAGATACCTTGGGAATGAATGATGATATTCCCGCCATTTTTAGCGGTCGGGTTAATAATTGTGGCACTTGCGTTCGCATATTGGTAGCCACCATTTTCGATTGTGGCATTAATAGAGCTACCGCCAGCCGAGATTGCTTCGAAAGTAGAGTTCTCCTCAGCCCCCGTGCCATCTACCACTGTATTGGTTGTTGTGGCGCCAGCATAAACAACCAGATTGCCGTTCGGATTAATATGTGTGTCTGTCAGAGATGCATTGGACGCAAAGCCGTAACCATTGCTATTGAATGTAGCGCTTGTAATCGTCCCGCCTGTGGCACTCAGAGTGCTTCCATCTTGAAAAGATGCACTCGTAAGTGTGCCACCAGAAATATTTATACCACCATTTCCACCGCTACTAAGATTGCTTCCGCTGCCAGTAATATCCGTAGCAGAGCCGCCATCGTAAAGGTTAACAAAGCCACCTGTATTCAGCTGAAGGCCAGAAACGCTCCCACCGGAAACATCAAAACCCCCGCCATTGTCAGCCGTTACATTGGAAACAACACCACCGGAAACAGTGATAATTCCACTTTGAATGGAACCGCCCACCATGGTTCCGCTATCGTAAACTGTTGCGTAGCCACTGACGATTGTTGCATCGGTGGCCGAACCACCGGCTGATACAATGATATTGGCATTTGAGGTGACAATTTGAGCGGAAATACTGTTGCCGCCCTTGTCTACATACTCCGTACCGCCGCTGGAAACGACATCAGAAGTTGCAGTGCCACCAGCAGAAATATGGACATATCCACCACTGGCAAGCGTTGCAGATGTTAAACTGCCACTAATAACATTGCCACTACTATCAGTTCCACCAACAATAATGCCGCCGCTACCATTTGTTGCGCTTACATGAGAAGCGCTGCCACCAGAGAGAGTGACAATACCACTCTGAACTGTAGTGCTGGTAAGTACGCCGCCCTTATAAACATTTACAGCGCCGGCAGAAACTGTTGTATCAGAAGCAGATCCAGAAAGACTAAATGTAGCATCCGATTCACTAAGCGTGGCAGAAATGCTTGAGCCACCATTGGCAACGTCCAGAACGCCACCTGTGCCAATGGTAGCGTCTGTAGCTGTGCCGCCACTCGAAACCTGGATGGAACCACCAGATGTAGCACTAATAACAGAAACGGTTACGCCATTTTCAATCTGAAGAATGCCACTACTGGTAACCGTGGCATTGGTGACCTGCCCACCCTGAACATCGACGTATGTATTCGCATCAGTTACTGTAACACTGGTTAACGTGCCGCCATCATATACACCGATCCAGCCACCGTTTTCAGCAGTCCAGTTGGCGCCACTGCCACCCTTAGAGAGATAGGCATGACCGTTATTAACTGTCAGATTCGTTGCTGTGCCGGAGACAGTTTCCTGTCCGCCTGCGCCAGCAATATCATGATCAGTTGTACCATCTGAATAGACAATGATGTTTGCGCCGCTTACTGCTGAAGTAAAGCTTGCATTGCCTCCGGATGATACATTCAGTGTTGCTGCTGCACTGGTCGTAGGATCACTACCGGACAGATAGGAACTGACCGCATTCCCCCCATCACAAACATTTATATATCCATTAATCGTAGCGCTGACATGTGTAGCTGTCCCACCTGAGCTAACAAAAAGCCGAGCGCCGCTAACAACTGTGCCACCGTTTAGCTCCGTGGCATTACTACTATTCCCACCAATAGTGGTATCAGACGTAATATCCGTCATATTCTCTACCTTTTATAAATAATTGTTTTTACTGCGCGAATAACTTGCTGAGCAGTAATGAGACGTGTGCATTCAAACTGACGCGGCGTATTTGCATGCCGCGGGCACCACAAAAAATCGTGGTGATCAAAACGCTCTTTCGGATCATTCCAGCAGGAGTTACAGGTGTGCCAGTTGATGATACGGAAAGGCGTTTCGAATTCGGTTATGGGGTGGCTGAAGCCAGCAATCATCACCACAGGGGTTCCTGCAGACCACGCAAGCCAAGACAAGCCAGACCCCAAACCGATAAAGAACGCAGCATGTTTCAGCCAACGCGCGCGTTCTGTCAGAGGGCGACTGCCTGTTTGGTCTTCTGCACCATACGGAATGTGATTCCAGACAATACCCGTGCCATGTACGGTTTTCTGGTCAATGCAGACCACCCGGTATCCTTGGGTTTTCAGCCATTTAATAACTTCGTCCCATCCCGTTGGATTGTTCCAGTATTTGCATTGAGATGATGCCTGAGCTGCAATACAGACATAAGGTTCCTCAATAGGACGGCCCTCATCTGGAAAACTGATTTTTGCTGGTTCTTCCTCGGGAGCCACTCCCAAAATGTAAGCTGCTGTCTTGTGCAAGCCTACCAAACGAAAGTCTGAGGGCTGCCAGTTACACGCAGCATCATCAAAAAAGAGGCCCAGGTAATAAGTGGCATAAGCCTGCTCTGTCAGTTTTTGGGCCCGCACATCATCATGCGTCACAAAATTGATGTGCGGGTAAGCATCCTGAAATAACGGAATCAGAAGCTCGGACATGGCGCATGTTACCTGCGATTGTCGCACCTCAGCAAAACGTGCCGCATACGGCATCCATGCCAACGTATCCCCCAATGTTCCAATAGGAAATACGATGAGTACCTGCTTATCTTTTGAATCGTAAGCGTGGGAGAAAACCTGTATGCTAGTGGTTTTTCCGTCTTCTGAAGTGACATCCTGCCAAACTGTAATGCCAAACCGTACATACCAACGCTTGGATGAGCGAACGAGTGCTTGGTTCAACCCTGCCTGTGCGAACAAAACATTTCCGGTATCCAGATCTGTAAGCTCAACGCGCCAAGTGCCTTCTGTTTCTTCTAGCAAGGGGAGGTGAACCCGGCATCCTTCATTAAAATCAAACCGAATATTCTTGGGGGCTTGCTGCGTGGGAAGTGCTGCGGCCGTGGGATATGGAGGCGCTTGTGTTGTTGTGGGATGACTGGTTACAGTCGTTTTCTCAGTCATGCTTAATGTCACCGATAAATATAATCCGCATAAACATGTTAGTGTAAAAAAAACACACTAATGTCAATAGTTTTCTGACGTATTTTTGCGTATAATTAGAAATGCAATTTCAGATGTAAAAAATTGGAAAGACCCTTTGGCATTGCTTTTTGGTGCAGTCCTCAGTTAAGAAATTAACGAGTGAAACAAAGTGAACGGGTGCAAGGAAAGACGATTTAAGTTTTCATGCCGCTTCAAGATAATTCTAATTGATTTTATTAATCAAACAACATTTGTCTGTCACATATATGTGGTGATTTATCAAAGCGTGAGATCTCTAATAGAGAGTGTACACATCCGCTTTAAAAAAACACGAGCAAACGAAAAACTAGAGCGTGTCGTCAGTTATCCGATCCCACTGGCTCTCCCGCAAACCATATCGTCGCACTCCCATTTCTCCCGGTCCAAAAAACAGGAAGGAAACATCAGAGGTCAAGTGGAAGTACAAGTGTTACGCAACCATATTCCAACTAACGACACGCCCTAAAAGGTTGCTCGATATTACAGTCCACCTTCGGCAAAATATGCCTGTTGGCTGGTATGACAGGGATTGGACGGACTGTACCTGAACTGAAGGGGATGCCGAGCTTTCATTGGGTGATTATCTGATGCATGATAAAATAAAAATTTTGTCCGTTACTGTGCGTGTCGCTGGTCCTTATCAGAAAGCCGAGCCGAAAGCAGTCTCATTGACTGCTCGCTCAGCCTGATAAGCTAAAATTCTAAAGTGTGGTTTCTTCTTTTGAAAAAGGGAAACCAGGCTTTTTTATATTTTTAAGTTCTTAAAAATTTTCACTCATTATGGGAAAATGTCAGAAAAATTGTATTTTTCTGAATAAATTGTATTTTCAGTTTGTTCTTTCATAACTAGAAAATTGTTTCAGTCACTAGAAATTCCTCTGGTGCTCCCGGTATGTAGGCACACTGTGACAGTTCGAATGCTCCGACGGATCACGGCACAGCAGGTGATTGAGCAGTGCAAGAATATCTTGAAACAAAAAGGTAAATGAAAATGAGTGATCCGACTCAAATTACCGAGAATGTAAAAGTTCCCGGACAGGTAAATAGTAGCACTGTTACAAACATAGATAACGTTTATGTATCCGGCAGTAATAGTATTGAAGTCGATGCTGGTGGGACGGCAACAAATGTTAGCGCCATTTCTGGTGGCCACGGTTATGTTTACGGCGGTACAGCTTCAAACTGGACAGCTCAAGATACTGGCTGGATTGGTGTAGATAGCGGCGCTACGCTAAGTGGCCTGACTATAGATGGCGGATATGCCGAGGTTAACAACGGCGCTACCGTTGATACAGCCACAGTTTCCAATCCATCTGCTCTTAACGGAGAAGGCTATCTTATCATCAATAGTGGCACCGTAAACGGTGGTACCGCTACGTCTGGCGGCATGATTGATGCTAAGGGTTCAAGCGCTGTTGCTAACGGTGTTACGGCCAGTTCTGGCGGTAAACTTCTGGCAGAGCAGGGCACTTTTAGCAATGCATCTGTAGGGCAGGGTGGTAATTTCACGCTAAATGGTAGCCCTGCCAGTGCTACAAGTACAGTGGTAAATGGTGGTGAACTTGATGTTGGTGCTGGTGCCAGCGTGGCGTCAACAACCTTGAATTCTATTCCATTTGAATCAAGCGGCGTAATTTCCAATGCAGGTAGTATGCTCAGCACGACGATAAGTGCTGGAAACCTGTGGGTTTTAGCGGGAGGTACGGTGGATGAGACGACACTCGCAAATGGGTCTGCAACCCTTTATGTCGATAGTAATGCGAGTGCTTTTCACACAACCATAAACGGCGGGTCTGCAATTGTTAAAGGTCTTTTGTCCGGCGGAACAATGGGAGACGGTGGATATTTTGATGTAAATGATAACTGGGTTGATGCGGGACAAATAAGAGTTTTTTCAGGTGGTGTTCTTGCCGATATTAGTTCCGCTAAGAATATCACTATTGGGTATGGTGCTTCTGCATATAATATAGAGTTCTCATCTGGAAATAACGATATTAGTGGGGCGTCTATTAATGGCACTGAAGTTTCAGCATATCTTTCCGGTGGTTCCATTATCAACGGGTCACTTGAGGTTGATCGGGGAGGTGTCGTTTCTGGCATACGGGTGTTGGGCACTGACGCCGATAATACAGGTACAATTCAGGTTACTAATGGAACAGTCTATAACGCTGTAACAAGCGGTTACGGCAATCTTACCATAACTAATACAGGCAGTGTTTATAACCTTTCAGCAAATGGCGGTGGGATTACAATGAGTGGTGGCTTCCTGTCTGGAGGTACATTCGAAAATGGTGGCACAATGACTGTATCGGCAGGTACAGTTAGCAATGTTACGCTTGGTAGTGGTGGGCATGGGTTTATAAATGGCGGTACGCAGTGGGTAAAAAGCGGTGTAGCTATAGATACTATTGTTTCTGGCGGCACTCTTAACGTTCAGAGTGGTGGTGTAACATCCGGAACAATGGTGACGGGAGATGGCTCGGGCGATGATTTTGAGGGTGTCGGGGGAAAGGGCTCAGGTACGTCCATTAGTGCAACGATTGGGACGGGGGGTTTCCAGTATATTTATTCTAATGGAACCGCCAGCGCACTCACTGTTGAAAATGGCGGTGCGTCTTATATCACTTCCGGAGGAACATTAAGCGGCGCTACGGTGAGTTCCGGCGGGAAAATTGGGCTTTCTGCTGGTGCAATATTGGCAGGCACACTCTCTCTTCAGAATGGTGGCACAGCAACGATTTATTCCGATGCTGGTGGGACCATTGTCATGGATGGCGACACGAATACTGGTCTGGTTATTTCCGGCCTTACAGAAGGTGGTATTGTTACTACTGTCATTTCTGGCTTTAATGGCACCACTGGTGGAGATTCAGACGGCATTGTACTGGCCGGTATCAAACAAGGTGATGTTCACGACGTTGCCTACGATTCAAATGATCCTAATCAAGTCTGGATTAATCTGACAAATGGCCATGCAATTGGCTTAACTATTGAAGGTGTCTCAAGCCACGGAAATGCTTTGGTTGTTGGTGATAATAATAATCTTGTTTACGAAGTCTGCTTTCTTGCAGGTAGCATGATCCGTACGTCAGAGAGCGATGTGGCAGTCGAAGATCTCCAGATTGGTGATGATGTGATCGCTTTTGACTGGAGAAACAACACGGACGTTATCCGTGAAGTTGTCTGGATTGGTAAAGCGCGTGCGACAGTGCGTCCTGAACTTTCTGATGATGAGGCAGGCTGGCCGGTTCGTATTCTTAAAGACGCCGTTTCTGATGGCGTTCCGTATAAGGATATGCTGATTACGGCTGAACACTGCCTGTTCTTCAAAGACCGTTTTGTGCCTGTTCGGATGCTGGTGAATGGTGCATCAATTTTTTACGATAAGTCCATCACATCCTATGACTACTATCATGTGGAAACAGAGCAGCATTCCGTCATCACCGCGGATGGCATGCTGACCGAAAGTTATCTAGATACAGGCAACCGTTCTTCCTTCCGTCAGGAAGGCACGATCGTGACACTGCGTGGTTCTGTGAAAAGCTGGATTGACGATGCAGGCGCTCCTTTGGAGGTAGACCGGTCTTTTGTGGAATCCTTGTTCCATGCTCTGAAATGGCGTGAAAACAGTGTTGCTGGTTGCCAAATTCCGGCTGAAACTGTTGAGATAACTAACGATCCAGATCTGCATCTGATCACGCAGATGGGTGCTGTAATCCGGCCCATGCGCAGGACGGCTAATCGTTACAGCTTTATGTTACCATCTGAAACGCATTCTGTGCGGATCCTCTCGCGTGCCAGCCGCCCGTCTGACGTCATTGGTCCTTTTGTCGATGATCGTCGTTATATGGGGGTTGCTGTTGCAGAGGTGCAGCTTCAGTGTGCTAAAAAGTTGTGCGATATCACAGCCCACCTTCAGGAAAAGATGCTTGTTGGCTGGCATGACACGGATTGGACAGACTGTGCCTGGACTGATGGGGATGCCGAGCTTCCATTGGGTGATCATCTGACGCATGGCGAAATGGGGATTTTGTCCATTACTGTGCGTGCTGCTGGCCCTTATCATGTCCGCACTAAACAGACTGTCGCGTCCGCATTCAAATCAGCATAATATCGTAGACAACGTAGTCTACGATGGGCTCTCCTTTTGAAAGGAGGGCCTTTTTTACGGTGAGACATTGAGAGGAAAGACATGCGAAGGCAAAGAAATTGATGTCTTAAGTATATGACTGCTGGTAGTCATCCGGCAATGTTAAAAAGTTAGCTTCATGGTAAGTGAAGAGAAGAGCCGTTCGATTTCCTGACGAGCACGACCTTTTTCGGGCCGATGTAATTTATTCCATTGCTGGATACGTTTGGCTCTGGCATCGACCAGTCTGCCAAAACGGGATGAGTGCCAGCCATCAAGTTTCGCTCGATCGGCCTTGGCTGAGAATTTAGTATCGTGAGTTTTCTTGAACTGCTCCAGTGCTGCCTGCTCCTTTTCATTTAGGACGGTTTGAAGAGGA
This sequence comes from Acetobacter oryzoeni, assembly GCF_004014775.2. Classification (NCBI taxonomy): domain Bacteria; kingdom Pseudomonadati; phylum Pseudomonadota; class Alphaproteobacteria; order Acetobacterales; family Acetobacteraceae; genus Acetobacter; species Acetobacter oryzoeni. The sequence continues at coordinate 100,203 of NZ_CP042810.1, read as the reverse complement.
TGTGGTGGTTCCGAGCGTAGCCCTACGATATGGAGCAAGGCCTGCACCACAAGGCGCAATAGTCCCAGAAATTCATAGAAAAGCGCATCGGCCTGCTATTTCCGTTTTGCAACGATATAATGGTCAAAGCTTTTTCTAAACTGCCTTTGGTATGGTGCAAGCTGCTTGCGCCATGTCGTTATAGTTTTCTTTCTATCCAGAGTTTTCGAGCTTGCTTCCGAGGCCTTCTGGTCCAAATGGTTTTCTTGATCTCTTTCTGGAAACGGGCCTTTTGGGCACTGATTACACGTACGGGAGACGTGGGACGGAATTGTTCTGTCGGTGGAATATCAATATCGGCCATCTGTTTGAGCCATAGTTCTCTTTGCCATTTGGGCATCTTCGCGTGTTTTATAATGGGTCTTTTTCTGGGGACAGTCTGAGCGTCTGAGGCTTTGGGAATAGGATATTCCTCATAAAAATCCCTGGTTATCTGGAGGATGAGTAAACGGGTGCTCTTGATATCTGTCTCTGGCTTACTGACAGTCAATTGCTTTTCTTCTGCTAGAAGCTTCCTAAACTCCGCCATCCTGACTTTTGTCAGGCGGGTAAAGCTGCCAATCAGTTTTCCATCGCGGGTTTCGATGATATGCGCACCAGGTCCTTTTTCTGCCCGGTCTTCTGCCTGCTTTGAGACAGAAGACTTTCTTAACGGTGGAAATAAAGTTGTTATTTCGAAAAAAGTTTGGGGATGTATAGTGCGGATCGAAGCCGCAAGAAATGTCATATTTCTAAACGAATTCCTGAAGAACGATAGGAATAGGATTTTCTCCGATCTGAATAAGCTCTTTGAATTGCCCGAAGTTTCTTATGAAGTAGGACAGTTTTTAAGTCAGACCCGGACAATCCATTTCAGTCTCAGCCATGATCTTGTTGTTCATCAACCAATTTTCTGACAGCATCAATGCGATCCTGACAGTATTTTGCGAGGATATTGGCGCGCTTCACAAGCGGTTCAATCGCATCAACGTCAGGGATTTTACCCTGTTCCGGCTTGAGGGCAGCTGCGATCCGCTGCAATTCTGCATAAGCGTCTGCAAATTTTGTTGGCGGTTCGTTTCCAGTGTTAATCGGGCTTTGTTGCATCTGATTCATTTTTATATCTTCTTTGCTTGAAGTGGTTGAAGGGTGATGGAGCCGTCTCGAAGATCGGCGCTCACAATTTTTGCATTGACAACGTCTTGTACATGCGTCATCGGACAACCGTCTTCGTTTCGGAGTATTGCGTAACCGGCGGCCACTACAGTACGAGGATCTAGAGCGGCGGCAATAGTTTGTGCTGCAGTAATCCCGCCTTTGAGTTGCTCAATATATTGTAGGGCATTTTCGAGAATTTTATATTTTATTTCTCTCACTAATGGCGGGACACATGTGATTGCTGTTGTGAGGTGTTCTTGCGTGTTGTTTCGATTCACATGGAGATGCCATTCGGCCATTTTTGCTGAAGTGCGAACAGAGTCTGTAATGCTGCTTGTGGTGTTATCCAGCGCAACAGCTATTTGGCTGATTTCTGCAGCAGGAGCTGAATAAATAGAGCTTAGCTGGGTTTGCATATCTCTTTCGACGGTTACAAGTGCATGCGTTGCTGTGCCACGGACTGTTTCTCCAATCTGTGCAAGTAAGGACTCTGCTTGGCTGAGAGTTCCTGCTGGCAAGCGGGTTATGTTTCCCTTGAGAGAGAGTATAGCTTCGCCCGTGAGGCGCATCTGGTCGTATGTCGTACCCTGAATATAGCGGGTCATGCGGTCGAGGCTTGTGGTCGCTTCGCCAATAATCCGTAAAGGTGCTGTTAGAGCGAGTTCGATACATTGGCGAAGACCACGGTCTGCATGATGGATCTGTGTTCCTGCGTCAGATGTAATTCGCGCAACTGCGGCGAGAATGTCTTTACTGGCCTTGTTTTGTGTTGCTTCGGCATTCATAGCAATCTGGCGACTGATCTTAGCCACTTCCTGTCCTGACATCTCTGTTAACATCCGTACTGCTCGCGCATGATAATCAGAGATTTTACGAAGTTTTTCGTCTACAACGCGCGCGGTTTCACGGACATCTATCAAGGCTTGGGTTTGAAGCTCTGAAATATTAGTCGCATGTTTCTCGGCAATAGAAGATGTATTGAAGATGATATCCCGGTAAGAGCGATCAGCAATTAGCCCTGCGTTGCAGACTGTCGTACGAATATACTCAGCGACTTTGGATGGTGTATCGCAGGGGATGCAGGCAACCTCATCCAGTAAGGTGCGATCTCGTTGATGTCCGATACCCGTCATGATGGGTACTGGCATGTGACAAAGTGCGCGGGTCAGATTGTAATCGACCAGCCATGCTAGATCGCTTGATGCGCCTCCACCTCGGATGAGGGCCACTGCGCAATATTTCCCAGCTTTTGCGAGGGGGAATATCTTCCGGAGTACGGAAATAATGCCCTCTGGCGCATTGGCCGTCTGAAAAGATGTTTCGTAATAGTCAAAGGTGACAAGATTGACGCGCGCGAGGATATCGGCGGAAGCTCTAAAATCACCTTGCCCAGCGGCTCCGGGAGGGGAGATGACTGCAACACGTTCAAAATCAGTTGGGCGTGAGACTGAGCGATTTTTATCCCACAGTTTCTCTTGCACGAGGCGCTGGCGAATTGCGTCCATACGTGTCTTCAAATCGCCGAGTGTATAGCTCGGATCAATATCGATAACTTGTACCTGAAAACCATAGGCGGCTTGGAGATCAGCGCGCAGACGAACTAAAACCTTAATTCCTGTGGTAACGGAGAGCCCACTTTTAGCAAAGCTTTGTTGAATCTTTTCGTAAACCGCCGGAAAGCAGCCCCCTTGTGCTTTTGCGATTTGTCTACCTTGAGCGTCATGCTCAATGAATTCCATGCGAACAAATTTTGCACTGGGCGTAAGGCCATGCAGTTCGCAGCGAACCCAAGCATCTGGCTGGGTTCGTAAGAGTGCCTGAAGGTCATTAAGGTATGTTTGGAGTGAGACGCCATCATTGCGGACGCTCTCATGAATAACTGTCATCCTGTTTTCATTACCAAAAATTTTCAGGCTGTATGCAACTTACCAGCATTTTTTACGATCGTTAAGAAGCAATGTAGTGCAATTCAATTATCAATTAAGGTTTCGAAATTAAAATACTTTTCTAAAATTATGGAACATTTTTTATTTTAGTAAACTGGATAATTTGCCTGATATTGGCTGTCTTGGTAGTCGTTGGAGTTGAACCCACCAGTAGCGATACCAAAAAAGTATCTGATCAGAAACAGAATGCTTCAAAGGAACAATTATTTAAAAGAGATAATTTTTACACACTATAGGTCCTGTCAAGGCTTGATCCAATCTGCTGTGGCAGCGATGTGAATAATCGCCTTGCGGTGCGATGCGTGACTTCAACAATCAGATCGTCTGACAGAAATCGTTCCAGATAGATGTAAGCCGCTTTTAGAGATAACCCCAGTTCGTCTGAGAGGCGCGTTGCAGATATCAGTGGGTATGCGGCAAGGATATCTATGACCTTATCGGCACGCGATGTGCTTCTCTGGGCACCTGATTGCAAGCGTGCGTGACGCCAGCTTCGTTCGAGTGCACGCGTACGGTTTTCTACGGCCGTCATTTCATCATACAGACAGTTGAGGAAGCACGGGATCCATTCTGATGGTTCCCAAGGTGCATCCGCTATAAAAGCTCTGGCGCCAACAAGGGGAAGCGGAAAATGAAGGATATCCGTACGTCGCCAATGTCGGATCAAGGCTGCGCGCATCGGGGCACGGGCATGACCAGCTTCTACCCAGGCATGAAATGCAGTAGCAGCGCCAAGAAGAGGGCCTGAGGCCTTGCTGTGTTCAGAAAGCCACCCCAAGGCGCTCTCTATCGCGTTGCGTTGTGCTTCATCTGGCTTAACGAGCCATTGGTATTGTGCAAAAGCAGCATGTGCCGCATCAACAGAGGACCCCCGCTCAAAGACATCAGAGCCGAGAGGTACCACTCTCAAGCCCTCAAGTTCGGCGGCAAGTCGCCAGGGATCTATGAGGTGGCCATCGACAGCTGCACAGGCACGTGCGGCTTCAAGCTGTTCCCGAAAGAGGATGGCAGGGAGAAGAGGGTGATGACGGAGCCGCTGATCAATGCGGCCGAATGCAATCGCCGTCTGGGTGAGGTTTTTATTCAGGTGTCCAGCTGAATGTTTGAGTGTTTCCGATCCAAACATACTCAGACACAGCGGTTTGCATCGTCATAAACCTCATTGGCGTTCCTGCCGCCAAGAACGATGACTAATACAATGGGTTTTACCATCGTCCACCTGGGGAACCAGACGATACCCAGATGAGCGAAGCTTGATTTTGTAACAGCTCCGTAAGTCACCGGAAAGTTGGGCTGACAAAACATATGTATCAACTCACAGATTATCCAGCATGAAATTTATCTGGGGGTATTATGACTGACCGTAAATATGCACTATCATATGATGATAAAGTAGAAAATATTCTTGAGAGTTGTTTCAAACTCCTTGTCTTTCACAATCAGATCAAACTGTTGGTATCATGAAAAATTGTGACCGTCAGGGTTTCGAGATATTTTTCAGGAAACCGGAAAAGTTTTTATAAAGGATTTCAGAACCGTAAACATTCAGATGATCCTTGTCGCGATACAAGGGAATTCCATTTCTGACGGGAGAACAAGAGGTTAATTCTTCCGGACATATTTCTGAGAATGCATCAAACACATAAAGATTTTTGTGGTTTTCCTGAACATCTATCATAGCGTGCATGATGTCATTCAGGGGTTTTGCTTCGTCCTTTCGCTTGATGTCGCAAGTCGTATTATTCGATTGGGATGGAGCGCAGTTATATAATGAATCAAATCTGAACATCGGGATGGGAGACATAATGATAATGGAGACATTTTTGGCCTCCAGATGTGATGCGATCTTTCCGACTTGCTGCAGCCAGTTCTCGATATCCGGCAAAGGTTTGATCTCGCCGTCTCGGGTTAGAAAAATTCGTCCCAGAACAACGAAATCGCCACTTTTCATCCGTGCAAGAGCTGCATTCCAAAGCTTTTGACGCTCTGGAGAAGAAATACCACCTGAGGCTGGGAAGGGCTCACCAACCGTTTCGACAAGATGAATGCCGTAACCAGACTTCTGTTGTAGTTGGGAAAGTAGTCCCATCAAATGACCTGCGTGACTATCTCCCATGACCCAAAGAGTGGGAAGGTTTTTATTCGCCGGTGGAATTGTACATTTCTCCATCGTGTTGCTATGTAGAGGGCGTTTGGGGAGTTCTACAGTACAGTAAAAAAAGTTGGTATGTTTTACAGGAAAATTCTCATATGAATCAGGAAGATAACGAAACCCATTTATAGCAAGAGGATGGGGATTATGAGATTTGTGTAATGTAAATACATACAAAGACGAGAATAAAATGAGAGGCAATGATAATAAATATGAAAATACATTTCCTTTATTTTGTAAAAATGTCTTCAGGCGCTTTTCCAGAATGAAATATGACGATATGGACGTAAAGAATGTCAATAAAAGGAAGTTATAAAGATATGACGTGTTAGATTTCATATACAGATTGAGTAAAGATAGAATGGGCCAATGCCATAAGTATAACGAATACGATATTTTCCCTAAAAACTGTAATACGTTGCCACTCAGGAAAAGACGTGCCTTGTTTGTATGAGGTAGAAACAGGATCAATACAGCTGTTGCCGGGGCAGCCAGAAAGTTCCACAGCACATTCTGATATTGCGGTAGAATGGCAGAAAAAATAATGCATAGAAAAGACAGGTAACAAATAACGCTTTTAATATTTTTCTGATCACGATTTTCGAAATGAAGGGACAAGAGGCATGCAATACATCCGATGCCAAACTCCCAAAAACGACCAAAAGGAAGCAGGTAGGCAGCGCCTCCTGTTGTATGTCCTGGCAGGATCATCAAAACGATGGCCGAGACTATTGAAAGTGCGCATATAGCGGTCAATGGAAAAAGTCTGGAAGTCTTTTCGTTAAAAAATCCGGTTATTTTCAAGAGACATGGATAGAGCAGATATATCTGCTCTTCTACGCCTAACGACCAGGTATGGGTAAAGGCATTCAGTTTTGTAGAGGGAGAAAAATAATCCTGGGATATTTTCCATAAGTAAAAATTGGAGAAACCGAATAGCGCGAGAAAACCGGTTTGAAGTGAAATCTGTGGCTGGGGATCAATTATCCAGACTGCAGTACTGCAAATGACAATATTCGTTAGCAGTGCTGGTGTGATGCGACGTAGTCGTTTGGCATAAAAATCATATAGGAGAGAGGGTAAACCTTTCCCGTGCCCATAATTAAATAAGCTTCCGGTAATCACAAATCCTGATATGACGAAGAATATATCTACACCCAGATATCCACCTGGAAGCCATTTGGTATTCAGATGATTGATGATGACCATGAGGATGGCGATAGCTCGTATCCCATCAATGTCTTTTCTATACGAGAATTTTTTCACGGTTTCTGAAAAAGATATGCTGCCAATATTCATTATTTCTACATGTTAAAATTAAAATATAATAGTTTTGTCCAACTCTTATAAGGAGCGTGTGTCTTAAAACAAGTCTATCTCTCGTAAATATTTAATATATAATCCATTTATTATTGATGGTTTTTCGTAATTTCTTAAAATATTTTTTATATATAGGGAAATTTTATCTATTTTATGAGTCTATAGTTTATATTTGAATGCTTCTACAGATAATCAAAATAAGTAAAGACTGATATTTGATTATCCATCTTTCAGTTTAATAAACATGCTTCATAAGCTAAAAAACAAAAATTTCGCAGGCATCTGGTAAAGAAAAAGGCTCAAGGTAGATATAGGCGGCTTTCAGAGAAAGCTTCAGTTCAACCGAGATCCGTATTGCTGACGCCAAAGGATAGCCGTGCGGATCCGCACGTCATTCACCTCGATATCCCGCCAAGTAAAGCCCGGCAATAAATCGGGAAATTTCCTGATTGCGGTCATGTTTTTACCTGCATTGGTCCAGTGGACACACGGCAAAAAAGCAGAATATCAGGAAACCATTGTTTCCGTGATGAAGACCTGTTGATTATCTCCCTGCCGCGACTGACAACGGCGTCACTGGGTAGATCAGTTGGGACACTCATCAACACGGGCTTCTATCGTGGCTCTTTGGGAAAAAGGGCCGCAGACGCTCCATTTGTTCGTTCGTCAGCCAAAACATCTCGCTCATCTCCAGTCACTTCACAGAGCCTGAATCAGATTTCCGCAATCAAACCATTAGGTCCTGAGCCGAGGCATGACCATCTTGACAAAGTAAGGGAATTTCCTTACTTATGAAGAAAGTTAAAACTGGAGTTAAGCCATGGTCGACTTGCTGAAAGCAGAAAGCACTATCACCGCTAAGGGTCAGACGACTATTCCCAAGAGCGTCCGGAAGGCTTTAGGTGTAGACTATGGTGGGCGTATTGCGTTCGTCGTGGACGATCAGCGCCGTGTTCATGTCGAGAAGGCCACAGAAGAGACAAGCGACCCAGTCGTTGAGCGCTTCCTCGAATTTCTGGAGAAGGACATGCTCGACCATTCCCGTCCACGCCTTGTCAACCTCCCTGCCAGTTTGCCTGATCGCGTAGCCGCGCTCGTCGGGAATATGGACGTTGATCTCGATGATGAGATTGAAGGTGATGTGGCGCTCTGACTATGCTGACGATTAATGGCTGGACCATCCTCGCGCATCCGCTCTTTCTCGATCAGTTGGAAAAGCTCATCGGCGCTGTTGAGGAGTTGAAGGAAAAAAAGCCCCACGAATATCAAAAGAAACCGAGCACGAAGTTATTGGCCGCCTTGAACAAGCTGCTCTTCCAGTCAATCCCTGCCGATCCGACAGCAGCCGTCTATAGACAAGGCGGAACGCTTGGTGAAGCGCACAAGCATTGGTTTAGGGCAAAGTTCGGGAATGGTCGCTTTCGCCTGTTCTTCCGCTATAGTTCGGCCGAAAAAATCATCATCTTCGCTTGGGTGAACGATGAGACGAAATTGCGCACCTATGGTTCAAGGACTGACGCCTACAAAGTTTTCAAGGCGATGCTGCAGAAGGGCAACCCGCCAGACGATTGGGACGCTCTTTGTGCGGCCGCGTCCGATCAGGCTACAGTTGACAGGCTGGGTAAGTCCTCTCCTCCAAATTCGTGACGAATGCAGTTTAACGTTACAGCATTGCATATTGTCCTTTGGATCGGACTGTCGGCTGCGCCTGAACCACGCTAAGGATGCGTTTTCGCCATTAGGCTTAAATCCAATAGCGCAATGGCGGTTGAGGACACACGAAGCCTCGACCGTAAATCACGTTGGCAGCATACTAACTAGTTTTGACGGTTAGGCATCAAACGCGATGGTAGAAGGACTATATCGCGCCGATGACTTCGGATATCCCTCAGTTTAATCACGCCTGAATGTCATCAGGAAATGGCAAAGCCAGCCATTTACAATACTTAAACTTACTTGACTTCTAACTCCGTCTTTTATTCAAAATCGATATTCTTTCCTTGAAATTAATTGCCCAACAATTCCGGCCTAAGTTCGGTTTTTGGGAATGATCTTCTGGAGATTGAAAGCTGTCGGATCTCGTTACGGAGTGAACCGTTTTAATCAGTAGTATTCCAGATGCCTCATATTTTGTGTTTTCGTCTTTTTAACTATATTAAAACATTGAACTCTAACAAAATCTGAATGTATATTGCTCTGGTAGAAGAATTTACGATTTATAATTTTCCGTTTATGTTTATACAGCTATCTTGTTATGAAGAAGATATTCCAAAGGATCTGAAAATTATGGAACATAATAAACACGAAGATAATTATTTGCATCATTTGACATGTGATATTGTCGTTGCTTATTTGTCTGGAAATACCATACCATTTTCCGATGTACCTTTACTGATACAACAGATTTATCGTGCTCTTGCGGGCGTTGAAATGGACGTAAGTGATGATAAAGAGTTAGTTCCTGCTGTGCCCATTAAGAAATCGGTGTTTCCTGATTATATTATCTGTTTAGAAGATGGGAAAAAGGTGAAAATGCTCAAACGCCATCTGATGTCAGCGTTTGGCCTCACCCCTTCAGCTTATCGTAAAAAATGGGGATTGCCGGCTAATTATCCGATGGTCGCGCCAGCTTATTCAGAACAACGATCACGTTTAGCGCGATCCTTAGGATTGGGGAATAACAAGTCACAAGAGATTACCGAGCCACAGCACGAAAAATCAGAAGAAGATGCCATTGTGACACGTTTACCTGAGGTCAAAAGGGGACGTAAAAAGAAACTCGGTTGATTAAGGCTGCTTTTGCCTGCCCCATGACGATCTCGCGTTGCTTCGTCAACTGGCAATAGATCTTCATGGGGTTGGTGATGGGGCGGTTTCCATTGTCTTGACTTAAAAAAGTGACGGTTGAATCTGGCCGGACCGACACTGAGATGGGCCTGCTGGAAAGATATAAAGGGCAAATCCCGTAGACCAATCAAATTCTTATTTTACGATTATATTTCCATAAGTTGATGGGATGAACTGCGGGACTCGAACCCGCTCGCCTTGGTCGCAACAAGACAGACAACCCATTGAAATAGAACGATAATTTCAGATAAAATCATCCTTCGCATGGTGACTGCGGATTCACTCTGCGGGCAAACCCGTGAGGCAGTCAAGAGAGGGATTTATTTGGCCTCTGCTGGGAATATGATGTATATACGACGTATAAACTTCAGCTAAGGAAAATCATCATGCAGGGCGTTGTCAGGAAATGGGGGAACAGTGCAGCCATTCGTCTTCCTGCGGGTGTGCTTGAAGCCGTCAGTCTGAAGATTGATCAGGCCGTCGACGTGCGAGAAGAAGATGGGAGGATTATCATAGAACCAGTCAGAGCGTTACCTCTCAAACTGGAAGAGTTAGTGTCAGGCATTACGAACGAGAACCGCCATGATGAAATTGATTTCGGTTCGTCTGTTGGTGGTGAAAGCTGGTGAGTGCCAAAGCAAAGACTGTCTGGGTTCCTGATTGCGGGGAGATTGTCTGGCTGGAATTTGATCCGCAGGCGGGCAGGGAGCAGGCAGGACACCGGCCTGCTGTTGTGCTGAGTCCTGCAAGTTATAATGCCAAGGCTGGTATGATGCTGTGCTGTCCGACAACAACCAAGATCAAAGGCTATCCTTTTGAAGTGGCTCTGACTGGAAAAACTGCCAGTGTGGCCTTGTCAGATCAGGTGAGAAGTCTGGATTGGCGCGTGAGAAAGGCAAAGCTCAAAGGCAAAGTTTTACCCGAAGAGCTTGAGGCCATTCGACAGCGTATCCGGTTGCTAGTCGGGTGATAAAAGTAAGTTTTCCGATAATTTTCAATAATAAAAGAAAAACAGGGAGAAAACAGGGAGCCAGCCGTGCAAACCAGCGGACACGTTGTGTCGCGATGGTTTGCAAACTGGTCAGGGGGAGAGCAATGCTCTCCCCCGTGAACCCCCTCTTGATGTCAGATTTGGGGGGATAACGGAATGTCTGGTAACAGTAATGGTGAGCAGGAAGCAGTCATTCCTACAAAGGGGATTCGCGCCAAGTATTTAGAAACACGGAAATCTAGATGAGATTATGCAACTTAAATGAGTAGCTGCAGTTCTTAGCATGAAGCATGCGAAAGCGATGACATAAAAACTTGCGGGCGTTAAAGCGTAACGCTCGTAATTCTTGACAAGTCTGCGCCATCGTGTCGCCCGTGCGAAAGACCATTCTACGACCCGTCGGCACGACAGCAGAGCAAAACGTGATTGGCTTCAGGCCAATTTGACGACTTCAAGCCTGATACGATGACACGAGTCGCCTCGACTAGATTCTCAGCAGTGTATCCAGCCACTTGATTACCACGGATACACTAGGAGACAGTTCGCGCAATAAGCGGATTGCCATATACTGTCATTGCCAGTCCGCGCGCTGGATCGTTCGAGAACTGCTGGTCTACAACCTTGTTAGCATCGAAATTCGCCTGTGCGACATTTGCACCGGCCATCCACTTCTCCAAAAAAGCAGGCAGCCAATGCGATGGTACTCGAGCATCCAATGGCCACGGTGAAGCAATGACCGCAGTGCAGCCGCGGTCGATAATTTGCTTTGATAGACCCAGCACGGTGTTAGCTGTCGGGTGCTTGTCGGCACGGCCTGCGCTACAGACGAACAGGATGACTACCCCCACATTTCGCAGTGCATTCGCTAATTCACCAGATGTGACGCACAAAATACCTTCATCTGACACCATCTGAAAGTAACGTCCCTCGGAATTCACGCTGCCATGGGCTGTTACAACGGCAATCGTTGCGCCCGCGAATGTCGCAGGCAGGTTCGGACCATTGTCGACCTCAAATCCATAGCGCTCAAAAGTCGGTTCGAGTCTCTGCGCTATCATGGGCAGCGTTTGCGACCCTTCACCTTCAGCGGTAGATATCCAAGCACACATTCGACCATCACCAATGAGACCGATTTCTTGAGCTTGGCCGAGCCACGCCAAGGACGGCGTAGCCGCCATTGGCTGAATGCGTCCGGCAAATTTATCTTCGACAAACAGAAGATTTGGCGGAAATTCTTGTAATTTCGTTTCGGCGACCATGACAGTCGGTCCGCTAGGAAGCTCCGACAGTCGAAGGTCTGCAGTAGTGGTGTAAAAGAGATTAGCGGTCGTTTCATCGATCCCATAAGCGTATGGGTAGTGTTTCGCCCATTCGTGAAGGCGGCTTTTGCTAATCACCACTTTCTGTTCGCGTACCGGTTCGCCGACTACACCACCAACCGTGCTGACACGTATTAGGTGACCTTCTTCGTCAAACCCAACCTGAACAACGTTCACACCCGTCAGCGATATCTGCCGTGCGATTTCCGCGCTCTTTTCTATCGTGCCCGGAAGATCAGGCGGCACGGCGGCTTCATCCCAACCTGGCAAGGCAACGCCTCGATCCGCCAACAGATCAAGCGCAAAAGAGGTGCCTATGGGATCAGAAAGAAACTCACTACTACTTAACGCTCTGCTAGCAAGCAAAGCGCTTCCACGTGTATCGAAGCCAACGTCGTCCGAGTAACGCCCGACGCCCCCGTTGCGGGCGACAAGGAGTAATTGGTTTTTCGTAGGACGCACCGCTGTTATTGTTTCCACGAGCCCGTCAAAGCCTCCTCCAGCCCTTTCCCGCAAACCCTTCATCACCGCGTCAACGTCGTCGGCAACAGGAATGTCATGAAGACGTGCGATCCGAAGCAGTTGCCCCAACAGAACGCCAGGCGGCACGCTTTCTCCCCCCCGACGCAGAACGTCCCGACCGTGCTCGATCGCATCAGCCAACAACGCTTCGAAGCCTGCACCACCGCAAGCATCAAGCTGACGCTGCCGAATCTGCAATTCAAGCGTATCAAGTTGTAGACCAAACTGCTCCGTCAACCCTATTACGCCGAGCATTACGCGGGCCTGAGCGACCGCTTCCCGAGCATCGTCTGGAAGCTGGCAATCACGCAGGATCCGCGCTAAACATGTGAACTCTTGATATATCTCTTCCGCGTCGCCTTCAGTATCCGCCGCAAATGTACACGCCATTGCAATGAGCGCCTCAATTACGTTCCCCTGTCGCGCATAGGTGTCAGCCATCGCGAACCAGCCCAGTCGACGGCGTCTTGCGGTCCCGTAGCTAGCGGAAAGAGCTTGCTCCGCCAAGTCGCGTGCCACTTGACCTGCACCCACGTTGGCGAATTTTCCAGCGGCGAGGCGAATGAGACGAAGGTCATAATCGGGATATGAGCTATAAGGCGCTACGGCACAGCCAAGTCCTAGCCATGATTTTATTACATCATCGTCGCCATCGCCACTAATAGGTCCATAGGTCAGAAACTTTGCAATTGCTGAGAGAACCTCGTCGGCTGGCTCCTTTAGCAAGTCTATGGGCAATGGAAGCCGGCCTAACACCATCGGTTGTTCCGAGGCCATCCAAGAAAAAGCGCCTTGAAGGAAAACATCTTTTCCTATTAGCCAAGCTGGATCTGCTTTACCTGGTAAGGCTATCTTGTTAATTGTAATCGGCTTGGCACTGAGTCGAAGTACGATAAATGTCGCAAACGCCAGTCCAGTCGTCCCTGCAACAGCGGGCTGAAGCAATTCTATCAGTCCGATTCTGAGCTCATGGCGTGCGGGGTCTGCGGCGAGCCTCGTTATAAGGACGATCACCGCGTCAGCGAAGCGGTCTTCATTAACGGGCCAAGTACCAATCTTAGCTTTTTCTAATAGAATGAATCTTAAGGTTCGCAGCAGCAATTGTTCGCCATATTTAGCTTGCTGACTCGCCTTAGGTAGAGGCAATACCAAATCGAATGCATGTACAGGCAGTGATCTGTTTAAAGCATCATTCACGCATGCCATACGGAATGATTCAGAGAGCGGCACGTCACCATCAGCCTTATCAATAAGGCTACGGTAATCAGGGACGTTAGAAACAGACAAGTATTGTCCAAGAGTCTCATAGAAAAAAGTGCTTCGATCGGTGCAGTGATTTCTGGCAAATAGCGCTGCCCCTGAATAGTCGCGATCGGCGAGTAATTCATTGATCCGAAATTCGCGGACAATGGCACTTTCCGGATATAAGGAAGTCAGCCTTTCAATGGCTTGTGTGACCAATTTCGGGGCATTAGCGTCTTGAGCTGTATCCAGCGCGCTTGTGAGCAATCCAAGGTTGTCGAGTTGTGCGATCGCCGGTTCGAGCAGTTTTATTGCCAAGGCCGAAGCATTCGCATGTTGTGCTATTCGTGCGAGCTTTGTTCGGGACCGAGCGTCCAAATTGCGGTCGATCTCTACTTCCTCACGGATGGACGCGAGCGCGTCTAAGTTGCGCCCAGCGCGGCTCATTAGCTGGATTCGAAGAAACGGCTTTTGAGAATCGAATTTCGTTGGCAGAGCTTCGACATCTTTTAGCGCAACACCCAACCGCCCTTCAGTGATCCATTTATCCCATCGGTCTACGTGCTGCGCCAAGACCGTCTCAGGGTCGTCAATACCGCATGCCCCCATCACTCCACAGGCATCAATTGATGCCAACAAGTGCTGCAATTCCGTTCTGGTTGGTGAAAATTTTCCCGTGTCGATCGCTACATAGACTTGGCGATCCTTGGCTGTTTCGGTCGCAGCAACAGCCAAGGCATGCACTTGCGGAACCCACACGTCCTCCGAAAGAAGCAATTTCGAAGCATTTGGTGTAACAAAACTCTTGACGCTTTCGTCACGGTAGCCCGCAGCATTCGTCACGATGACAGCAGTCCGATCAGACTGTGCGGCCAACAACGTTATTACCGTTTCATGGCGTAGATCATCTGCCACTACAACTTGGAGCATCGAACGTCGCAAGTCAGCTTCACGTTCTTCCATCTTGCGTTTTGCTAAAAATGCAAACGTGGTCGAAAACTGCGCCCATATGGCTTTCTGCCATTCTTCGATGTCGGCGCCTGGCGGCGCAATGACAAGATAGCGCTGAATTAACGGCTGTTCTTTTTCGTCAGACACGCCGGACAAAACAGCCAATAATATGCCGGAACGTTCTTGGGCAGTCGCAAAATCAAGGCAATAGATGTCCGCACCACCTCTTACGTCTGGGCATTCAGCGATGAATGCCAGAATTTTCTTTGCAATAGCATTGAGATCACTTCTGTCCATAGGAACCGGTGTCTCCTCATCATTTCGAGTGCCTTGAGTCATCTTTATTGAATATAGGAGATAGTCGAAAACACCAGCCTGACTGGATATTCGAGACTGCTATGCAGCTATGTCCGTTTTCGGAAAGACAAGATATCCATCGAAACGGCTGTCGTGAGGGCGAGAGCAGTCTGGCCACTTTGGAGCGCCCAAGTGATGTCTCTTGCCGTTTGTTTAACTTCGTGTGCCCCCACTTCAGCCGTTCGAAAGAAATGTAAGGCCGTCTGAAAGCTGACATTTATTACAGAGTAGCCAAACGTCAATCTCCCAATGCGCTTGATATTGCCTCAAATCCCCGTGCGCTACCATGCAGTATCGGGAACCGTCTATCACCCAAAGGTTGTCTGCTCTCTTATGTCTGAATCAGACACTGACGTCATTGGCTGGAGGCGGGCCCATAAGTTGAGACCGATATCAGCGATTATCCGCCGAGAAGTTTGCTGATAAGCGAGCCGATACCGGCTGCGACTAGATTGCCGGAGGCACCCTCCACGACGGACCTTAGCGAAACCAATGTTGCGCGTAGTTTGGAGGCCGAAGGCGTAGCAGAGTTAACCTCGGATTCAAGTTCGGCGAGTGATGACTCAATTCCTGACCTCTGGGCTGCTGGCAGACCCGGAGCCGCTGCACGGATCTGCGCCACGAGGTCTTTGACCTGCGCCGGCGTGATGTCGGACGCCACATTGAACGAATTGTCGACAGAATTGATGTTGAGTCGGGAATTCGCGCCATGAAAGGTCGCGATCACGGTCTGCGGCGTCGCCACTGGCGCATCACTACGCCGGACTTTCGTTTGGAAATGTGGCGGTATGCTGGCAACGCCACTATGATAACCAGGATCAACGACGATAAAATCTTCGACCAGTTTGCTTGGTAGTTCCCGCAAAAAATGGTCTCCTACCTCGATTGGCAAATCGGCGGCGAACATGGTGATCTGGTGAGAGCTTACCGAAGCAGGGATGTCTTTACGAATCACTTCACCGCTATGCTTTACTAGGGTAACTTTATCTTTTGCCATGCTACCAAAGACCATGTTGTTACCTCCGACTTCTGACATGACGTCGCAATAGATCCGTCGCAACTGGTCAACCCGAGCAGCGATATCCTGTGGCTGGGAACCAACCCACTCCCCTATATCCTGTCGCTGTGGAAATTTAAAACCGTCACCTTGCAGTATCCGGTCCTTCTCGACCGCCTCATGACGAATTTGTTGCGCAAAATCAGTGATAAACGACTTTGCTTCTGAAAGCGCCTGGTCACGGATCGCAAACGGGTATCGTAATATCTCATCTTCGATACCGTAAAACACCTCGCAGATCTTCTTGGCGAGATAATGTTGAATGGTCTGCCTGTAGATCGTTTGGGGAACTCCTGTATAACGAATCCCACCATAACGAATCGGCCTCCCATTAAAGCTTTCGATTTCGACTGGCATCGAACCACTGATATAGTGCCATTTGCAGAACCACTCGTTAGCCATGCGCTGCCGCTCATCGCTGAGCATAACGACCAGTCGCGCGCCGATCGGCGTCATCTCACTCCTGACTGGTGCCGCTAAAGCCCAAATTTCAAAGGATTCTTGAGACATTCTGATACCGGATTCGGGTGCTACGTCAATACGTGGAGCCTATCTTGCGCGTTGAAGCCAGGATAGCATGGGCACTACCGTCTGGGATGGGCATGCACGGCGAAATAATGTCCGGTTTCGGGAAGGCAATTTATCGTCTCGAATGTCGCCAACGAGGCGCCTTCCGCCTGTCTGCTTCAAATTCATTTAGCAGATCGGCGCTTAAGCGGAGGAAGCGGAATGTCGGTTATTGGGAGGAAATGACCGAAAGAAGCCCTACGGAGCGTCAACGCTCATGGCGACGATCGACCGAACTTACTCCATTCAGTGTAGAAGGCGCGGTTGTAGAAATAGCCGCTTTCAGCGTAAACTGACTCCCAATTTTTGGCTTGGGAATGACGCATAAGTCCCAAATTTCTCTATAGGGCAACGGAAAAACCGACGCGTGGCTTCCTCGACGATCATCAATATCCCGACCGACGACAAGGTTTTTGAAAGCAACTGTATTCAGCTTTTCGCGGGGCTTCTCAATGATCCAAACGTCAAGTTTGTGGGTACGCGAGGCAAGAAGCAGTTTGGCCTCGATCTGATTGGCAAGCGCGACCGCGATCCAGGCCAGCCGGTCGGCATCCAGTGCAAACTCGTCACCCGTGGCGCGAAGCTCACCGAAACGACGATCCGCAAGGAGGTCGACCAAGCGATGAGTATCGAACCGGCACTAACGGAATTCTATATCGTCACCACCGCGACCGACGAGGCCGCTTACGATTTTCTTGCAACCAAGTTGGCCCAAGAACAGGCGAAGCTTGGCCGCACAGTCGACATTCAGGTCTGGGGCTGGGACACCCTTCAGGAAAAGATCAGAAACGACCCGAAGGCGCTTGCGGCCTTCGATCCTGATTACAGCGCATCGACCAATCGCCTGCTTGAGCTCGGAAGCGAGACGCTGTCGGGGCAGGCGGAGATCCGCGCTCAGAATGACCAGACACTACAATATCTGGCGGAGATCCGCACGACGATTGCGATCGGGCCAATAGATACGGCCCGCAGTGCATTCGATCAGCATCTCGATGCACAGATCGACCAATATCGCGACATGCTGAACGCGGGAAGGCCGCGGACCGCGTTAGAATTACTCCAAGCGCTCGATAGTACGCTCAACGAGAAGAACGCAGTATCAATCCGCGCGCGGGTCAAGGTCAATATCGCCATCGCCCGGATGAAGCTCGGCGACGAAATCGATGCCGCCCCTCTTCTCGATGAAGCCTATGCCCTCAATCCGACAGATCCACGCTCGCGAGCGAACAGGATCCTCTCACTCACCATCCAGGGAGATTTGGCGGGTGCATGGACGTTCGCAGAGGATACACTCGCCGAGGATGCTAGTAATGTTGGCGCTGCCGGGCTCGCATTCCAGGTGGCAGCGATGGACAGTGTCGAGCGAGACCCCATGGCAATCGTCTCGCCGGATCTTCTGGACGACCATAACGTTCGCATCCACCGCATCAACTACCTTCGTCAGAAAGGCACCCCGGGAAGCTGGTGGACCCTGGCTGCCGAAACGCTCGAACGCTTCCCTCAAGATGGTAATTCTATTCGGATGGCCGGTGATGCTCTGGTCGACGAAGCTCTTTCCGGCGACGTCGTCGAACGCCTCGGCCGTGTTCCGGTCGATCGACGGATCAAGCTTCGCGAGGGTTCGGAACTGCTACAGCGCCATTGGGATGAGGTTCGTCACTTTGAGCATGCGGCTGAACCCGATTGGTGCATGGTTGGGTATAATCTCGTAACCGCCTACCGGGCGCTAGGAGATCTTGAGCAGGCGAAACGTATTGCAGACCAGGTTCTGGCGACTGGAACCAAGGATCCAGATGCTGCGCTGGCCGCGGCATGGGTGGCTATCGATCTCGAAGAATTTGCCGAGGCGAAACGCCTCCTCCGCAGTGCTCTCCTCCCCGACAATGCGGTCCTTCCACTGCTTGTAGCGCTTTCTAACCTCCACGAATGGGCGGAAGTCGTCAAGGAGGCGACCAACGAGCGTCGCGAAAGACTGCCGATTCCTGCGCGCCAGCTTTTCGACGTGTTGGTATTTCGCGCGCGGCATGCTGGTAAGATGGGCGCAAACCTTGACGAAGATGTCGAGCAACTCCTCGAACGCTGGCCGCTGGGTGTCGGGGCCCATATCGCTGTGGCGGATATTTATCGGATAGCGAGACCTGAAGCGCTTGGAGCGATGGCAGAGAAGACGCGATCGCTTATCACGCCGGCGACAAGCTATTCAGACAGGGTGATGTTCGCCCAGCTCTCGCTGTTGCGTGAGGCATGGGAAGACATCATTGGCGTACTCGATGGGTTTGTTGGTGTAGACCGGCCGTCAGAGCCGCTGGCTTGGCTTGCCCACGCCTTCGCAAACGCGCCAACGCAGGCGAGGACATCGCCTTTCTATCAATCGCTTGCCCCACAGGTGATCGCTCTTCCGCTCTATGCGCGGCTGGCTGGCGCGGCTGAGTACAATCGAGGCGATCTAGGAACTGCAGAGCACTACCTTCGCTCAGCGATTTCTGCAATGCCGAGTGATCTGCGCGCCATTCTCCTGCTATCGCGCACGCTGGTACGCGCCAATAAGGAAGACGAAGCCCGAGATTTAGTCGCTGGCATCAATGACGACACGGCAGACGGGTCTCCCAACGACCTCATGCGGCTCGCTTACTGGCATCGCCGCGCAGGTGAAACCATGCGGGCGCTACGACTTGCCTATAGGGTGGCCGCAACCAATAGGCACGATGAAAACATCGTATCCTCCTATCCTTCAATCATCCTCATGAACGAGGCTCTGCCTTCTCCAATTGGTCGGGCAGGCCCAGCACAGACTGACTTCTGGTTCGACCTTGAAGGGTTGGACGGCGCCAGGGATGTCACCGGCATCATCGGCGATGAAGAGATTGTCGGGATTGACCGGTTTGCTTTGGACCATCCCTTGGCAGTTGCTCTGATGGGGAAATCTGTCAACGAAGTAATCGAAATCCCTGCGAAAATCGGTGTTTCGAAGCGTTACAGGATAAAAGAGCTCAAGCACAAATATATCTGGCTGCTCCACGATATCATGGCGAAACACGCGGCCCAGTTCCCAGATGCGCGATCGCTGTTCGAGATGAGTATAAAAGACGGCGACATACAGCCGATCCTCGATGTGGTGCGCTCCCTTCAGGACAAGGATGGCGTGGTCGCTGCCATCTACACGTCCCATCCTATCCCTCTAGCGGCCATTGCGGCATCCTCTAATCGGTCGGTCCTTCAACTGGCCGAATATCTGACGCGAACCGGAACAAATCTCCGCACCTGTATCGGTGCAACTGACGAGTACAAAGAAGCCACGATGTTCGTGCGCCAGGCGCGCGGCAAAGGTGTTGCGCTTGACACATTGACCCTCTGGCAACTGCATGAACTGGGGCATCTCCAGGCAGCAAAGGACTATTTCGGAAGGCTGTGCATCGCGCGCTCAACCATGGACGAAATGATCGAGCTGAGGGCGAAGATCGAGAGCAACCGTGGCCGCGAATTCATGACCATGAGTTTCGACGGCGAACAGGCATGTCGGCAGGTCCATAGTCCCGAGGAGACGGAGAAGCGACTGGAATGGGTGAACGCAATCATCAAGGACCTCCATGACCTTTGTGATATCCTGCCGGTCGACGGGTCGCTCGACGTTCGGCTGGATAAGCTTCTCGACAATTTTGGGTCGAAGGAAATATTCGATCCTATCAACCTTGCACGAACCGCGGATGTCATCATCCTCTCAGAAGATTTGAATCTACGCCAATATGCAGCCAGTCAGGGCGTCAAGGGCGGGGCTTGGCTCCAGGTTGTCCTGAACGTCTTTGCAAAGGACGGCCAGATCACACGCGACCAGTATCTGGTCGGCGTTGGCATGCTTGGGGCAATGCGCCACGGCCATCTCAGCCTAGACGCCCAAACGTTACTCCAGATGCTCGCATTAGAAGATCCACGAGCGTTCGCATTGTTCAATGCGGCTATCCAGTTCATCGGTGGCCTCAATGCTCATATGCCTTCGCACATCGCCATTTCGGTCGACACCATGAGGGGGGTATGGAGGCTGAATCTGCCATCATGGCAGCAAAGTCGTGCCATCAGCAGGTTGCTGGCGCAACTGGTGCGGTCGCGATCCGACGACTGGAAAGCAGTTCTTCACATCATTGATGCCGAACTCGCGAAGTATGCCCGTGCCGGCGATCATCTTGCCCAACGGGCGCGGGATTATCTGGCAGACTGGATTAAAGGCCATTTTTACGACTTGGCCGAAATCCGGTCAAAGGAGCGTGCCATCGCATCTGTCAAACCGCGGCGCCGGACAAAGAGAACAAAAGTATCCCGTCCCAAGAAAGTTGGCCGAGGTTAGGACGAATGCCTCGCACTCATCAGGAACGGAAGATATTGCTTATTCATGATCCGAGAGCCGCTTATCTCGAATATACCAAACACGCTTCATAGAGCTTCACATAACAACGTCGGCTTTCGGCGGACCGTCACGCCCGTTTGGGTGTCGGCTATGAGGCGATTACTGCCTGTCTGCTCCTGCGTCACTGAGCTGACAGGCAGATCAGGGGGGAAACCGGTCGGTCCGATTTTGGGTGGAATTTCTTTGGAAACGGACGTCTCCGCCAATCCCTAGGCGGTTCACTCATGGAATTGCTGTTTGCCCGGACATCCTTCTGGTCTGATGCATTGACACTGGATGACCTTCTTCCGCAGCTGACATCAGGCCGGATGATCCAGGTTCATGACGAATACCGGAAGGCAGGTCTGCCACTCAATGTGATTGCAGAACACGTTCTCTTCTATAAAAGACCAATCCGATCCGATGAGCAGCGCGATGTTGCTTGCGCTTTGAGGGATCTTGGTTGGACACAGCATCGCACGGCTAAGGCCCGACTTTGGATAGCACCCCCTGATTTTCCATCGCGAGATCGAAACAAGCCCCGATGGCATCACAGGTGAAGACATCTCGTAAAGCGCTACGATTTCTCCAGTGTCTTTCTTTGCCCAGCCGTCGTTTTCTTGGTCATCTGCCTCACTGCAACCATATGTTCTGACGCTAAGTCCTGAGCCTAGGGGACGCATATGTTTACATACCAAAGGGCATTTCGTAACAAAAAGCGTCACTACATAGGATTCTAAAGCGGATGTCGTCGAAGCCAAGCCATCATTCGGTCCTTTCTTACTGGCATTCCGCTCTTCTTGATGATGCCCAGATGAAGATCTCCTTTAGCCGGGATAATCTGGTTGCTCTTGACGAAGAGGGTTTTGAAAAAGGCAAGCTGCCGCCTGACAAAACCCAGGCACTGAGAAAGATGCATCCTGCCTCCCGTGACCTGGCTCCCGACGATTCCATTATCGCGATGGCCGGTATCCGCATTCTTCTCGGACAGGTCAGTCATTCCACCGAGCATTCGAAACAGCCTGCCCTTTTCTGTATGGCCATGCTCGTCAACGTCAGTCCGGAAGGCACCATCCAGCCGCTCAAGGATGCCCCGCCCTGGATAAATCGAGAGCTTCTCGAACCGTCGGATGGTGATGTTCTGATTGGTGATTTGGCCACCATGGACACCTGGCTCCAGCTCAATCCGTTTGAAGGAGGCAGTCTCGGCAAGACCCTGGAGTGGGCGGAAAAGCTTTGGAACGCAGTGACCGGAGAAGACGGATTACCCGACGGCTACGAACTCTGGGAGCGCGTGGCCCTTCAGCCTGCGGAGGCCAGCATCGGGATGATTGCGACCCTCCATCAGCGACGGTTTTACGATACCGTTCTGGCTGACACCGATCTCGTAACACCTCTGCTCGCACGGTATATCGATGGTGGACCGGAACCGGCTGTCGTGGATGAGTCCCAGAAGTGGGCTGCAGCGGGCCGAGCCAGGGGAACGATGACTTTCGCCTATGGAATGTCATCCAGCCAGTCTGAAGCCATGACGGCGTTCTGCTCGGTGAAAGATGGTGACATTCTCGCCGTGAACGGCCCCCCGGGCACCGGCAAGACGACACTTCTGCAAGGTATCGTCGCAACGGAGCTGGTGACACGTGCCCTCGAGGGTGGTGATCCGGCTGTCATCGTCGGGACCTCGACCAACAACCAGGCTGTCACCAACATCATTGATGCCATGAAAAAAGCCATGGCTTCCAAGGACAGCCGGCCATGGGCGAGAAGATGGATTGAGGGTGCCGATGCGCTGGGTCTGTATTTCCCGTCCGGAGAGAAAGAAAAGGAGGCTCTGAAAGCCGGCTACCTGATCGCGTCTCCGGGAAGAGGCCTGGGCACGATGGAGTGGAAAGGCTTCCCCGAACGTGAACGGGACACGGTCGATGCCTGGGCCTCCCGTGACGCTTGGATCAACGGCTACTACGGTTCTTTCTATCCGGGCGTCACTCCGCCAGTCCGCAAGGAGCACCTTTCAGGTCACGGTCCTCAAGGGGCGCGTCACGACATCAGCCTTGTTGAAGATGGCATCGCGAAAATCCGCGCCCGGATGAAGGTGCTTGTCGAAACAGGGCGGGTCTGTGCTGGAGAAGCCAGAAAGCTGAATCAGCTTTACGTGGCCTCGGGCTATGGAACATATCCCGACATCACAAAGGCCATCGCCCAGCGGGAAGCCCTTCTTCAGGAGCGCAGGCCAAGGGAAGACGCTCTCAAATCCGACCTCAAGGAAAAAGAGGCCGCTGCCGCCGTTCCGCGCGCCAGGATCAATGAGGAGAACCGGAAGACCCGGGACCTCCTGAAGCAGCGTGATGATGCCGTGCATGCTGCCGGGCAGAAAGTCGAAGAGGTGGGAGCACATGCCGTCGCGCTCATTGCTGCATTGCCGGGGGGCGGTTTCTTTTCGAACCTGATGAGTGGACGCAACTGGGCGAATGTTGAAAGGCTTGTCGCCGAGGGTAGACAGGGCAGCTTCTTTCGGTCACTCATGCAGGCTCAGGTCAAGTCCAAGCGCGAATGGATGGATGCCATCAATGAGATGACGGCATCAGCCGAGAGGGAGCTCGCAACAGTCCGGGAATCTCGAGAAGAGACGCGTCAGGCTCGAGATACCCTGGTCCAGAAGTTGGAACGCGAGGTTGCCGCTGCCGACCTGGTGAGCAAGACCGCCCGAGCAGAGTACGATCACTATGTGGGAGGCTCCTATGTTCTGGCCGGTCGCGAGCTTGAAAAGCTCGTCACCCTCAAGCATCAGATACTCCAGCAACTTCAGGATTGCTGCACGGCCATTGAAACGGTTCTGGCACCGTCCGACTGGGCCGCGATGTTCGACATGCCGGAAGAAAAACTTCCTTGGCGCCAGAGCAACTGGACAGGAAGGCTAGATGTCATCGAGGATTTCCTGGACCGGACAATACGCTACGCTCTGTTCCAGTATGCTTTGCGCTACTGGGAAGGTCGGTGGGTCCTTGAAGTTCAGGCTCTTCAGGATGCGCTCGAGCAGAACGACAACAAGGTCTATCCGTTCAAGGTTGGCGGCAGAGCCATGGAGGCCATGTATCGTCGATGGGCGATGCTGACACCGCTCTTCATCGTGACGGCAGCCAGCCTTCCGAAGTTTCCCAAATGCACGATGATGGAAAAGGGCAAATTCGTCGAACGTTTCATGGCAGGCTTTTTCGACCTGCTCATTGTTGACGAAGCCGGACAGATAGCCCCCTACCAAATGGTCCCGGCCATGGCCTTCTCAAAGAAAGCCGTTGTGGTCGGGGATGTCTTCCAGATTGAGCCGGTCGTCACCAGTTCCCATGCAACGGATACTGGCAATGCCCGAAAGGCCGGCGTTCAGGAATACTTCTGGGATGACGACGGACCGGTTGATCCCCGCGTCGTCACGGCCGCCCCGGGAAACAATAACATCATGGGCTCCGTGATGCGCGTGGTCCAGACGGGCACCAGTCACTCCTCACCGGACAGCCCTGTTCCCGGCATCTTCCTGACCGAGCACCGCCGTTGCCGACGGGACATCATCGAGATCTGCAACGAACTCGTTTATAACGGCCGCCTGAAACCCATGACCGCAGAACCGGACAGGGAACCTCCTCTGCCGCCTCTTGCTTGGGCCAATGTCAATGGAACGTCGGAGCGTCTGGGGCGCAGTCAGCGCAATCCCCGTGAAGCGGAGGCCATCGCGCGGTGGATTGTCAGTAAAGCGGATGAATGGAAGGACTTCTACGACAAGCCGGTGAACGAGATTGTCGCGGTGATTGCCCCCTATGGACCGCAGAGAGACGCCATCCGGCGGGCCTTACGCAAGTTCAGCACGGCCCATACGGACAAGAACATCTCGAAAATCAAGGTCGGCACGGTCAACGCCATGCAGGGCGCGGAACGGGACATCATCATCTTCTCGCCAACATGCGACCGCAAGGCGAGCACGGGATTCTTGGATGGCAAGCGCAGTCTTCTCAACGTCGCCATCTCACGAGCCGTCCATTCGTTCGTCGTCATTGGCACGATGGAAATCTTCGAGCGGAATCCTGCGTCGGCCCTGGGAATTCTGGGGAGAGCCCTGTTTTCCAAGGGCTATGAACTCGGGGATGTGACTGGCAACTGGGCGGCAGATACGTCTCTCATCCTCCGTGGCAAGAGGCTGTCATCCGTAAGCGAGCACCACGCGCAACTGGATAAAGCCCTCGCGGACCTGAAAGACGGCGAGGAAATTGTCATTGTCTCCCCCTTCCTGTCCCTGTCCGGTGTCAACGCACCTGAACTCCAGGACAGCATCCGCGAGGCCGTTGGCAGAGGGGCCGTGGTCAATATCGTGACGCGCGCTCCCAACGCTCCCGGTTATTCCAACGGAACATCACCTGCGTGCAGAAAAGTACTCGAGGAGATGGGAGCAAGGCTGCACGACATCAAGCTCCTGCATTCGAAGACGCTGATGACGCAGAACTTCATTGCAGAAGGGTCCTTCAACTGGCTGAGCGTCATGCGCGACAAACCTGAGGGCGCCAACCTAGATACGTCATGGGTGCTGACCGGGGAGGATGCCCATAAAGCCGCCCGAGAAGCCATTGATGAGCTCAACCTTCTTCTGAAAGAGAGCAAGCCCCCGTCCGAAATAGGGCATGGAATAATGGCGGCCTTTGTCAGTCAGGGGAAAGACTGACAGATCTTCCCGGAGTAATGCCAGTAGTCATGATGCCGTTTTTCGATGATAAATTTCAGCGTTATTCAGTTTTGTGTTCGGTAAGCGCTCGTCCACGAATACAAGGTGGTCGTGGATAAGAAATTCGTAAGCGTTCGGATGTCGCACATTCGTATTTAATTTGAGAGCGGCTACGGACATGATCTAGCCGTTCGGTCCACCCTACCGATTGGCCAGGTCAGCACAGTTGCTTGCCAGCTTCTCCGTAGAGATCGTATCAGCCAGTCGGGGGGGGGTAAACAGAAGGTCCGACTACGGTTCATCCGAACGGGCAACCGGACACGCCAAGACAGCCGTCATGCCGTCGAAGCAATATGGTAGAATCACCATTACGTGGGTCAGTCCGAGAGGGTAATGACGATTTTCCCAACATGACTGCCAGTCATGAGATGGTCAAATGCCTCCCTTGCCCGAGCAAAGGGAAACACACTGTCGATCACAGGCTTCAGGCCGGAAGCGGTCCATGCACGCACAAGATCTTCCAGCATAGGCCTATCACCCACAGCGACAGAACGGACGACTGCACCGCTCCCTTTGAGATGGAAATAGTCAATTCCCGGATTGTCACTACTCAGGAACCCGACCAGCACAACCTCTCCACCCCAGCGAACAGCATCGAGAGACTGATTGATCGTCGCAGGACCGCCGACTTCAACGACACAGTCCACGCCTGTTCTACCAGTGATGTCATCCTTGATGTATCGGCCCCAGTTCGGAATATCCCTGTAATTGACAATATGATCTGCTCCCAATGCCTTCAGCCGTTCGGCCTTTTCCCCACTGGACGTCGTTGAGATCACGGTCGCTCCCACGGCTTTGGCAAGCTGCACCGCAAACATCGAAACACCGCCTGTTCCAAGGGTCAGGACTGTCTGTCCGGCTCGCATGGGGAGGGCGCCCGACAGAGCGTTCCAAGCCGTCACGGCAGCACAGGGCAGTGTGGCCCCTTCCTCAAATGAGACCTTCTCCGGAAGAGGCACCACCGCTTCCTGTGAGACGACCTTGTATTCAGTCAGCCAGCCATCCGAACCGGTACCGTAGCTTTCCAGCATCAAACCTGTCGGCGGTCTGCCGCCCAGCCAGCGAGCATGAAAGCTGCTGACAATCCGATCTCCCGGGCGGAAAACCGTCACGTCTTCGCCGACACTGACGATTTCCCCCGCAGCATCGCTGCATGGGATAAGCCCTGACTCCGCTGGCCAGACATAGCGACCGAGAGTGGGTGCAATATCACGATAATTCAGGGAAACAGCACGCACCTTTACAAGAACTTCTCCGCGCTGCGGTGCGGGCATCGGTTCACTGTGCACGGAAAGGTCACTGAGAGAAGAGAGGGCGTCGAAGCGCCACGCGCGCATGGACATGGCAGGTGTTTCCTTCAGCCAGGGGTGAAGCCGAGACCGCTGTTGCGCCTTTCTCTGTGCTACAGTGCTGTCGTCGTGACAAGAACGCACAAAAAAGTTTAATACCCACCAAAAGGTAACCATGCCCGATTCAGATATGAAAACCATCTACAATGCACGTCCCCGTTCCAGCTCGGCCGCCGATATGCAGTGCGCTATTCGCATTCTCGAAGGACGGTGGAAGATGATGATTCTGGCCTGGCTTTTTGAGGGGCCGGTCATGCGTTTTTCAGACCTGCAAAGAGCCATACCGGATATTTCACAGAAAATGCTGATCCAGCAGCTTCGTGCACTGGAGCAGGAAAAGGTCATTTTCCGCACGGTCCACGCACAAGTTCCGCCTAAAGTCGAATATGGCCTGACGGACATTGGCAAAGCGCTCGGTCCGGTTTTCATAGCCCTACTGGACTGGGCTGATCTGAGACGTGCAGCTAAAGCGTCCGATTCATAGCCGTTCAACGATCGCAAGGCAGGTCCGGTTTCGGAAACATGCTCGTGGCCATGTAGCGTCGGGGATGAGGCGACTACAGCCTGTCCGCTTGCTCCATCAAACGGAAAATTCGTTCCGTTCCAAAGGACGAAAAGCTGCACGGAAGAAAGGTTATCGAAAGATAGCCTGTGTGGTAGGGTTCTGCTTCAAGAAATAGGGATTTTTCTGAAATATGAAATTGCGGCAACTTGGTAAGAGCGGCCCTCAGGTATCCGAAATCGGTCTTGGGTGTATGAGCATGTCCGGCATGTATGGTCCGGCTGATCGGAAAGAAAGCATCGCTACCATCCATGCCGCGCTGGACGCTGGGATCACGCTTCTCGACACCGGCGATTTTTATGGCATGGGCCATAACGAAATGCTGATCGGTGAGGCGATCAAGGATATTCCTCGCGACAGATTCCTCGTCAGCGTCAAGTTTGGTGCGATGCGCGACCCGGGTGGCAACTGGGGCTCCTACGACGCACGGCCTGCTGCCATGAAAAACTTCCTAGCCTATACCCTGCAACGGCTCGGGCTTGATCATGTCGACATCTACCGGCCTGCACGGCTGGACCCGGCTGTGCCTATCGAGGATACGATTGGCGCCATCGCCGAGATGGTTCAGGCGGGTTATGTCCGGCATATCGGTCTTTCGGAAGTTGGCCCGGAAACCATCCGGCGCGCGGCTTCCGTCCACCCAATCAGTGACCTTCAGATTGAATATTCGCTGATTTCGCGTGGCATTGAGGACAAAATTCTTCCTGCCTGTCGTGAACTCGGTATCGGCATAACAGCCTACGGCGTGCTCGCGCGTGGTCTGATCAGCGGGCATTGGCAGGGAGCAAAGGGACCGGGGGATTTTCGGGTTCGTAGCCCTCGCTTTCAGGAAGGCAATGTCGAGCGCAATTTGGCTCTTGTGGAGACCTTGCGCGAAATTGCGGCATCCAAGGGCGCTAGCGTGGCTCAGTTGGCAATTGCCTGGGTGGCCGCACAGGGTGACGACATCGTGCCACTTGTAGGAGCTCGCCGACGCGATCGGCTCTCCGAGGCGCTGGGTGCGCTTGATCTTGTGCTGACGCCTGAGGATCTGGTTGCTATCGAACAGGCTGTTCCCAAAGGGGCTGCGGCCGGGGAACGCTACGATCCGAAACAGATGGCAGTACTCGACAGCGAGAAATCTGGGGCCGTCGAAGGCTAAAAGTAAGATAGGGTCGGTGCAGGTATCTGACCTGCCCGGTTCTCATCTTTACTACCCACAATGGTGGCATTTTTCAGCCACTTCCTGATCGGTCGATACTGATACTTACGTCCGCTTTTCGGAACTTAGCATGATGCTAATTGCGTCCGTCATGAGGCGAAAGCTGTAAGTCCGCATTGCATACGGCAAGCGGACAGGCTGCTCACGCCCTCATGTCGGACATAGAGACTGCAGTGAAGTCCATATTAAGCAGACATTCTACATCGAAAACTGCTGCATGGCGTAGAGACCTAAAAGTCCCATTCATCATCGTTACGGTTGTTAGACAACAGTACCCTAATTATGGTTTGAGAGATTTCACTACGATGGATAAAATCTCTCTTTTCGACAAAAATTGAATAAAACACAGATTTATTTTGAAGGTTTTGTACTCGGAAGAAATATAGTCAGTAATCCGACCAGAGGCAGGAAAGAGCATAGATGATAAACAAAATCTATACCATGACTGTCTGCCAGACTGCCGAGAATGGCTGCTGCAATACCCCCGACACCAAAAATCAGACCGAAGAACATCCCCGAAATCAGGCCGGTCCGACCAGGAATGAGTTCCTGAGCATACACGACGATTGCCGGAAACGCCGAGGCCAGCACGACACCGATAATCACGCTCAGAACGATCGTTGCGCCAAGCCCAACATAGGGCAATGCCAACGTGAAAGGCAGAATGCCGAGGATTGAGAACCAGATAACGACCTTGCGGCCCAATCTGTCACCAATAGGTCCCCCCGCAACCGTGCCAGTGGCGACGGCGGCAAAAAAGACAAACTGGCAAAGCTGGGCGTTTCGGATTGCCAGATGGAAATGATGCATCAGGTAAAACGTATAATAATTGGTGATGCTGGCAAGATATATGTATTTTGAGAAAATCAACGCTACCAGTACAGCCATTGCGCGCCATACGTGAGCTACCGTGATGTGGGCAGGGAGCGGACGTGGTTTATTGGCGTTTAAGCGTGCCTTGCCGTTTTCTTTGTACCATTGACCCAGCCGCGTCATAATAAAAACGCCGCCAAGAGCCACGATGGCTATCCAGGCTAATCCATGCTGTCCACGCGGCAGGACAAAATAGGCGGCAACCAAAGGACCGAGAGCCGATCCGAAATTACCACCCACTTGAAACAGGGATTGCGCCAATCCGTGCGCACCACCAGATGCAAGCCGTGCGATCCGCGAAGATTCCGGATGAAAAATTGAGGAACCGAGCCCCAACATAGCCGCACCAGCGAGCAGGCCCGTGTAATTTGGTGCGAAGGCCAGCATGACCAATCCAAGCAAGGATGCGATCATGGCAAAAGGCAGAGAATAAGGCTTTGGGTGCTTGTCGGTATAAAAACCGATCAACGGCTGCAAAATAGACGCCGTAAGCTGATAAACCAAAGTAAGAAGTCCAACTTCAGCAAAGGATAGATTGAAGTTTCCACGCAATATTGGATATATGGCCGGAAGAAGTGCCTGCATCATATCATTCAGCAGGTGACAAAAACTTGCCGCACCTAGTATTGTGAACTCTGTCGATGGCGCGACAGGACGTTCCAGCGTCGTCTCACTCACGGGATGGCCCTCTTTATTATAGAAAGATTGTATTTTCGCCTTTGTCGTTGTAATTCCACTTTCAGTGGCCTGCCACCTCACACGGGTCATGAAATTACGAGAGTGGGCCACGATGCGAGACTTATCCGTCGATATTCTACACTCGACGCCACATGGCATGGTAGCTTTAGGAAATGATTATCCAGATGGTCATGTCATTCCCCGCCACGAACATCGGCATGGACAACTGATTTTCGGAGCATCCGGTACACTGATCCTGTCAACACAGGCTACGACCTGGGTCATGCCACCTCAACGGGGATTATGGATACCCCCGGCCACCCCACATGACGTCCAGATGCTCGGGAAGGTCAGCCTCCAGAGTATCTTTGTCGCCCCAGAATTAACCGATGGTTTGCCACAGAGTTGTCAGGTGGTGGAAATCGGCTCTTTTTTGCAGGCTCTGATCGGCCGTGCCGTAGATCTGCCTGCCGAAAATGAATCAGCGGACGGTACAATCGCTCTGATGAATCTCATTCGGTGTGAGATGCAATCACTGACAACTTTACCGTTATCCCTGCCATTCCCAGATCACAAAAGGTTAGCATCTCTCTGCCGGAGATTCCTGATCCATCCCGACATTCACGATACAATTGATGACTGGTGTCAGTCACTTCGCATAAGCCGCCGCACTTTTACACGCCTGTTTCGGCGTGAGACCGGCCTTTCCTTTGTAGAATGGCGGCAGCAGGCATGTCTGGTTGCTGCCCTGCCCCGTCTTACAGCAGGAGAGTCCGTTACGGCTGTGGCGCTTGCTCTAGGGTATGATAATCCTGCGGCCTTCACGACAATGTTCCGACAACGGCTGGGTACGTCACCTCGCCATTATCTTAACCAGCGTCGGTAATCCGTTGTCCAGAATTTCATCAATCTCGGAATGAAATGATGTCACGTGTTAAAATATATTAGTTTCAGACTGTATTTTTAATACTAATGGATTTACAGCCGCCTTTAATTGAATCCAGAGATACTGCACAATCGAAAAAGTATCCTTAGTCAGGCTACAATGGGCCTCTTCTCTTAAATAGGTTGCAGGGCCGCCCATTTCACCCACGCCTATATCGTGAAAAAGATCCGTTCGATGTCCGCTTTGGGGGGAAAGCAGAATGTCTGTTAATCGACCAAGCAAGCTGGAAAGTAACCTCGCGACATCGTAAGTTACCCCAAGGCTTGTGAACAATGAGATTTGCATCAAAGTGATTACGAATAAAGAATCTGTAAAAATTGTCGAATGGTTGGAAAAAAGATGGATAAAGACAAAAATCCGAAATAGAAAATCCACCAAAATTCCTTCATCACAGATGTGTAAAATTTCATCAGTGTTTATTTTATTGCTACTTAGGAGGAAATATTATCCATATCATTGTGGTTGGAATTTGTGTGGCGGTTCAGGACCATGGATGCTACAGTCATCTTTACGTCTGAAAATTCTACAAGATGGAGGTTACTGTTTCCATAGTAACTGGGTAGAGCATTTTTGGATTCAGAAAAATAACATGATTATAGATTTAACTTCTGACCAATTTTTTTCCTCTAAAAATAGACAATATATTATAGATTCAAAGTCTATGTACTTCCGGACTCATTATAACGACACTGCCAGCGATCTAGAAAAGAGGAGTATACTATCAAAGCTCCAAAATGATCGTCTAGTGGCTAAATGGGTAAGAGAAGCTGAGGATGCAAAATTATTAGAATAATTATTCCAAATATTGCACTCAATTCATGCGGAATAAGATTCGTTTATTCGGCTTGTGAAATTCGGCACGGCGCAGTTTTATGAAAATTCAATTCTAGAACAGTGCAATATTTGCGCTTAGGCAGTCGCCTTAGTAAGCGACTGCCACCTGTCTGCCGCAATTCATAAAGCAGATAGGCGGTTTGGCAGGAAAACAGAAAGTGCGGTTGGCGATTTTGTATTTGGTTATGAAAATAAATGGCCATTCCAAAATCACAAATGGCAAACGATAGTTTAGGTAGCTCCCACATGTAATTTTTGATGCTGAATGATATAAATGCGTCCCAAGCAACTTCCGTGTCTGTTTTAAAGTTAAAGAAGCGAAAATGAGCAACACTAATTGGATAAGTGTACCCGAAGCCGGAGACAATCATAACGGGTGGACGGGACGAATCTGGCCTGAAGGTGAAGGTATCCGAAGGTGGCGGTTTGAGGCAATTCGAGCTGTTAAATCCCACGGCATATATGATCAGGGCGTTTTTGGGAGTGTACGTCCCGTATCGGTGGCGCTGGACTATCAGCAGCCCTCGACTCTTATTCGACCAATTGTGTCGTCGGTTGATCCGGGAAAAATCGGCAGCCTCCACCCAGAAATGCGGACCAAAATTGCGGGCACGTTCCAAGGGCTCCTAACTGGTTGTGCCATAGATGACGAGCATGAAGCGATGTTTTCGGGACTGGGTTTCGAATCCAGCGCCTTCCGATCATGGTATGGAAACCCTCGGATCAAAGACGTTGTGGATGACAAATACCAACTTAAGTCTGTCGAAGTGGCGCCTAATGAGGAAAAAACATTCGAGGTGCCTGACTTTGGCACTGTCGAAGCATTTAAAGGCACGAGTTTTCACAATGGACCAAACTCGTCCAAACTGATTCCGCAATCAGTCTTTAGATTGAAATTTACAGCACTTCGGTCTCTGGATGAGAGTATAGATGTTTGCTTAGGTCTCGAATTGGTCTTCGGATTTCTCGCTGGGTTCCGCCCAAAGTTACCTATATTCTGTCTTTGGCTGCCCACAGACGGGACTAGCATGCGACGAAGTCAAGATCCAAAACTCGATCTCGGAGGAGTACATTTCCGCGATGAGGAGCCTCCACATCCACTTAACCGCATTCACGGATGTGGCTGGGATGAGGTTGGTTTGGAGGAAGTGATAAGCGCCTATTTGAAGGCTCCTCGTGACCTTGTGAACCGGATTCATGCGGTCCAACTAGGACGATGGTTTGCTACCAATCTTAATGACAAATTTTCAGCTGTGATGCCGACTTTCGAAGAGTATCTTCAGTCACGTTTCAAAAACGAAGAAGAAGAGAATTTCCTTCACTCCCAACGGATTTTCTTTGATTATATCGATGCCTCTGCCGATCCAGAAATTGCACAGTTTTCTAAAAAGCATATTCAAGTTAAATCTTCGAAAGCACCGTCACTTGTAACCTTACTTAATCGAGCTATTAATACCCTACGCGATTCAGGTTTTAGGTTTGACGAGACGCTTCCGCGCCGTATTGCGAAGCGGCGTGCAACGATGTTTCACTCGGCCCCAATAATGAATGATGATGATGTTCAAGCATTCTACGAAGAAACTCGCGCCGTTACATTTATGCTAATGTTGTTCACGCTGAAGGATTTTGGCGTTAGTCTTGAACGTCTATCAAAAGCGTATCAGCCTCTCGCTACATTTGATGATTTTCTCCCAGATTACCCTTTGCCGAGCTTTCCCTCTTCAAGCCAAGATGGAGTTGGTCAATAATCGATAAGCCTCATTTAGGCAGTGGTTCTGTTCGCAAATGTTAGGTCGTGCCATGCTCGCATGCGATGTAACTCGTCAGTTTTGCCCGTCCCCAGTTCGCCTAGGGACGGCGCTAAGCAAACCATGTCTGGTTTCCGGACGGTATGGAATTCGTTCCAATGACCGACATGAGGCGTAAGCGGAATGTCTGGATCTGTCCGCGTTGTTGTCGGAACTTCTGCTTGATTGGCAGATTTATCATTAACTTCTGCATTTTTATCGCGATTAAGTGGTTTTTTTTGGCGGCAAAAACGGCAGTCAGCTGCGGTGTCGAAATTCCTTAATTAAGTTAGTCAATACTCCGATATTTCAGCACGTTATTGATTCCCTTAATTAGGCGAATATTCCTTATTAATGCGAAAAGTATCTTTAATTATGTTAAAGATTGCATCGACCTTTTTGTAAGGGGATAGTCTGCTTACGCCTCATCTCTGTCATTCAACAAAGCATTATGCTTTTCCAATAGCGGACCATGCGCGGTTTTCCTTGACGCACAGCGCCGGAGAGGCCAGCGGTACAGTATGGATACAATCAGCCTACTTTCTCTGCTGCTGTCTCTCTCGGCAGCCTTCAGCATTCTCAATCACCACACGCTTCGCCTGCCTGTCACGATTGGTGTTCTGGTCTTTTCATTGCTAGCGTCACTGCTGGTCATGATCCTGAATCCGCTGATCCCGGCCTATGATCTTCTGGCTCTCCCACGATCTGTACTCGGAGCCATCAATCTGCCTGCTGCACTTCTGAATGGTGCGCTATCGCTTCTTCTGTTTGCCGGAGCCATGCAGGTCGATGTCGGGCATCTGCGCGCCAGGCTGGCATCGGTAACGGCTCTCTCCATTATGGGAACCGTTCTGGCCGTCGCTTTTCTTGCGATCACGGCGTGGTACGTCTTTCCTCTTCTGGGCCACGCCATTCCCTTCGCATGGTGCATCGTGCTGGGTGCCATCCTCGCACCCACTGACCCGGTTTCGGTCGTAGGCATGCTGAAGCGTCTAGGCCTGCCGGGGCCGCTTCAGGCCGTTTTCGCTGGCGAGAGTCTGTTCAACGACGGCGTAGGGGTTGTCATTTTCGGTGTGACGATCGGACTGGCGACCGGAGACAGTCAGGGCGTAACTGCCTCGGAGATCGCGTTCAGCTTCTGTCGTGAGGCAGTTGGTGGTGGTCTGTTGGGTGCACTGACCGGATGGATCGCGCTTCGTGTGCTCAAGGCGCAGCGGGATCCGCATATTGATCTGTTGACATCGCTGGCACTTGCGACCGGGACCTTCAGCATAGCTAACCAGCTTAGCATGTCAGGCGCGATCGCTGTCGTCGTGGCTGGTCTTTGTTTCGGAACACGTTACAGCCACTCCATTTTCGATGAAGCCTCACGCAAGGAACTCGACATCGCCTGGAACCTCATCGACGAGGTACTGAACGTCCTGCTGTTCATGCTCATCGGCTTTGAAATTCTGGAAATCACGCCGCATCTGTTTACGGTTCTGGCGACGCTTGCCGTGATCCCGCTCTCCATTGCAGTACGGGCACTGAGCGTGCTGTTCTCGACCCTTCCGGTCCATCTCCGGCAATGGGAACGGGGCCGTGTTCTTGGCATCCTGACCTGGGGCGGCCTGCGTGGGGGCATCTCGGTCTCACTGGCGCTAGGTCTACCGCCCGGAGAATTGCGCAACCTGCTGCTGCCGGTCTGCTATGGTGTGGTGGTGTTCACCATCATCGTGCAGGGTCTGACCATGGAACGGGTCGCCCGAAAGCTCTATCCGTCATCCGTATCTCGGCCGCAGTAATGTCGTCCTCCCTTCTTCCCGTCTCGGTTTCCGCTCGGCGGGTTCTCATTCTCGGTCTTGTCGCAGGCTATGTGGATGCCCTGAGTTTCGTCGATCTGGGCGGTGTCTTTGCAGGCGCGATGACCGGGAACACCACGCATATGGGCGCTTCGTTTATCAGTGGGAGCTGGCAGCACGGCCTGATTCTGGTCGGTGTGCTGGGCGTATTTTTCCTTGCCGCCATCCTCTCCGGCCTGATGCGGCTGTTATGGTCGCCAGCTTATGGGGTCATGGTGATGACGATCTTCATGGTTCTGGCGCAGATCGTGCATGGATCGTCCCTGCGTTACTGGGGAGAATTTCTCGTCCTGCCAGCACTTCTGGCCGTTCAGGGCGAAACGATCGCGAAATTCTCCGGCACACCCATGCCCACGATCGTCGTGACGACAAACCTGTTGAAAGCCGCATCGGGAATTGCGGAATGGGTGGCGTCATATCTTGCGCCGGACAGGAATACTCGCCCTGTCGCCGGAAGCATTTTTCTACCGCTGCTTTCGTGGGCGGCTTTTCTGGCTGGCGTGATGGCTGGCGTGATGGCCGCCGCCACGGGGCTGGTTTTACACGGCAGTTTTCCGTTCCTCTGGCCTGTCCCTTTCCTTGTTTTCCTATACCGGGACATCTGGAAAAGGGAGTGTGCCGGGCAAGACGATAATTGAAAACCCTGTTCGGCAGGCCCGGATCAGACGCGGGACGTAACGCGTTTATGGATGCGGATATGCCTCTCTGTCAGGTCG
The DNA here is from genome assembly GCF_004014775.2 of Acetobacter oryzoeni. Taxonomy (NCBI): domain Bacteria; kingdom Pseudomonadati; phylum Pseudomonadota; class Alphaproteobacteria; order Acetobacterales; family Acetobacteraceae; genus Acetobacter; species Acetobacter oryzoeni. The sequence continues at coordinate 63,826 of NZ_CP042810.1, read as the reverse complement.
GGTTTTTATGCCTGACAGCCGACATTCGGCTTGCCCCCCACAAAAAACTGTCAATGACGTCTCGAAACCTGACAGCACATATAGGTCATACAACGTTATTATTTTGTCTTTCATATCCTGAATTTGAATTGCAATTTGATGAAAAAATTTACGCAAAATAGTGGTAATTGTGGTAACAGTGGGTGGAAACTTCCGTACATTGCTTGGCTTCTTTTCACACGAGAATGCGATGCGACAGACAAAACCGTCAATCACTTCTGTTAGTGAAGATGTTTGGTCAAGAGCATCCCATCGACATGCACTGCTGCGTGGATTGTTGGAGGAAAATCAAAGAAATCATCTTTCAGTCAAATTAGTCGCAAGCGACCTGGGTATCAGTGTTCAACACACTTACCGCCTTCTGAAAAAACTACGTGAGGAACAAACCACAGCGAGTTTGCTCCCATTACCTCGTGGGCCTCGTGTCGGGAACAGACGCTTAGCCGTAAATATAGAAAAAATAATCGAAGAAGTGATAAAGAAGATATATTTTAAACGTGAAAAACCGACATTGAAACAGGTCCATCGATATATAGAGTGTGAATGCCAAAAATCAGGTTTCAATGTGCCGTCCATGAAAGCTGTTCGATCACGTGTTGCAGCTTGCAATTCAAAAACACTTATCAGGAAACGCGAAGGAAAAACGGCGACTGAAGCTGCGTTTCATCAGATTCAAGGAGGTCTCGAAGCAGAAAGGCCCTTGGATATCGTTCAGATTGACCATACCAAGGTTGATCTCATGCTAGTCGACGATGTTACTCGTGCGAGCATCGGTCGACCTTGGCTAACACTGGTGATGGATATTCATACGCGTATGGTTCTGGGGTTTCTTCTGTCCCTCGAAGCTCCCAGCACCACTTCAGTCGCGCTTGCCCTTACACAGGCGGTTCTCCCCAAAGATTCCTGGCGTGCGGAGCGTCTGATTGAAAACAGTTGGCCAACGTGTGGGCTTCCTCGTTGCATTCATGTCGATAATGGAGCGGAGTTTCATGGTCGTTCTTTTGAGCGTGGTTGTGAGCAACATGGCATTCAGATTGCTTATCGACCGCCCGCTACTCCACGTTATGGTGGACACATAGAACGTTTGATGGGGTCGTTTGCGGGAGGGGGCGAAATCCTACGCTAAGCTGAGAACGCGCTTCCCATAATCCCTGAGCTCGCCCTTCGGTCCGACATATCTGTATAGAGTGACGCGCTCGATCCCGAGTTCCTTGCACAGATCGGAAACAGACGTGTCGCGCTGCGCCATGGCGGCCTGGGCGAGACGCACCTGTGCTTTGGTCAGGGCGAATTTTCGCCCTCCCTTTCGTCCGCGCGCTCTGGCTGCGGCAAGGCCAGCCATGGTGCGCTCGCGGATCAGATCCCGCTCGAACTCGGCCAGAGTGGCAAAGATACCGAACACCATGCGGCCGGATGCGGTCGTGGTGTCGATCTGAGCGCCTTTTCCGGTCAGCACACGCAGGCCGATCCTGCGGTCTGACAGATCCTTCACGGTGTTGACCAGGTGGGCGAGCGAGCGCCCGAGGCGATCGAGTTTCCAGACCACCAGCACATCGCCGTCGCGCAAGGATTTGAGGCATGCAGCTAAGCCGGGCCGATCATCGCGGCTACCGGATGCACGATCATCATAAATATTACCTGGCTCGATACCGGCGGCACGCAGGGCGTCGTGCTGGAGGTCGAGGGATTGGGAACCATCGGCTTTGGAGACGCGGGCATATCCGATCAGCATGTTTCTTAAACGTTGGTTTGAAGCGGTGACGAACATGAGCACATAAGCTTGCACTATTGTGTATCTTAACCAGCATCGCAATCAAACTATCTCAAACCTTACCTTGGAAAGAATAAGGAGCATGTATGCCGCGTCGCGTGACCCTGACCGATCGACAGCGCGAGGCGCTGTTTCACTTACCGGTCGATCAAGGTGATCTGCTGCGGCACTATACCCTTAGCGATGAGGATCTCGGGCATATCCGCCAGCGCCGGCGCGCCCACAACCGTTTCGGCTTCGCGCTGCAACTGTGCGTCCTGCGCTACCCGGGCCGGGTACTCACCCCTGGCGAGCTGATCCCGGCACAGGTATCGGATTTCATCGCGGCCCAGCTCGGGCTGAGCCGTGACGATCTACTCCTCTATGCCGCGCGCGAGGAGACCCGGCATGAGCATCTGGCGGACCTACGCCGGATCTACGGCTATCGCTCCTTTTCGGGGCGGGGCGCACGGGATTTGCGCGATTGGATCGCTCGGGAAGCCGAGGCGGCGACATCGAATGAGGATCTTGCCCGTCGCTTCGTTGCAGAGTGTCGCCGCACCCGCACAATCCTTCCCGGTTTCTCAACGATTGAGCGCCTTTGTGCCGATGCACTGGTCAAGGCCGAACGCAGGATCGAAGATCGTATCGCCCATCGCATAACACCAGCCCTGAGCGAGAATTTGGCTCATCTGTTAGAGAATACGGTGGATGGTCGCATCACCCGCTTCGTATGGCTGCGACAGTTCGAAGTTGGCGCAAATTCGGCGGCGGCCAATCGGCTGATGGATCGACTGGAATATCTCCACAAGTTCGATCTTCCGGCAGATTTGCTGGACGGCGTTCCCGCGCATCGTGTGACCCGCCTTCGCCGGCAGGGCGAGCGCTATTACGCCGACGGCATGCGCGATCTGCCCGAAGGCAGGCGGCTTGCAATCCTCGCTGTCTGCACCATGGAATGGCGGTCATCTCTGGCTGATGTCATCGTGGAGACCCACGATCGCATCGTAGGCCGTCTCTATCGGGTCTCCGAACGCCTTTGCAGCACCAAGATCGCCGACGAAAAGGCGGCCGTTCGGGACACGCTGAAGTCTTTTGCTGAAATCGGTGGTGCTTTGCTTGGAGCGCAGGACGATGGCGCATCCCTGGACGGGATAATCACCACCGGTCCAGGCTGGGAACGGTTCAGAACCCTTGTCGCCACGGCCTCTGCGTTGACCAATGTGCTCGCTGCCGACCCGCTCAGCCGTGTGCTGGACGGCTATCATCGCTTCCGCCTCTATGCGCCCAGGATGCTGCGCCTGCTCGACATGCAGGCGGCGCCGATTGCCAAGCCTCTTCTGACGGCTATCGCGCTGCTACAGAGCGGGATCAAATCCGATCCTCCTATGGATTTTCTACGTCCCAACTCCAAATGGCATCGCCATCTTCGCGCTGCGCCCGCCGGCGACTACCGACTTTGGGAAATCGCGGTGCTGTTCCATATCCGCGACGCTTTCCGGTCCGGCGATATATGGCTGGCAAAATCGCGCCGCTATGGCGACCTCAAGCAGATCCTGGTCCCGCCACAGGCGATAGAGCAGACCGCGCGGTTCGCTGTGCCGCTGCAACCCGGCGAATGGCTTGCCGAGCGCAGGGCTCGACTGGATACACAACTGAAGGCGCTTGGCCGCGCGGCGCGAACCGGTACGATCCCAGGCGGCATCATCGAGAACGGCAAGCTGCACATCGACAAGCTGAAGGCTGACACACCCGAAGGCACTGAGGATCTCGTACTCGATCTCTATCAACAGCTCCCGTCCACGAGGATCACCGATTTGTTGCTGGAAGTCGATGAGCGAACCGGATTCTCCGAGGCTTTCACGCATCTGCGCACTGGCGTGCCTTGCCGCGACCATATCGGCCTGATGAACGTGTTGTTGGCGGAAGGCGTCAATCTTGGTCTACGCAAGATGGCAGCGGCGACCAATACGCACAGCTTCTGGGAATTGCTGCGGATCGCACGCTGGCATGTCGAAGGCAGCGCCTATGATCGGGCGCTCGCCATGATCGTGGAAGCCCATGCCGCTCTGCCTATGTCCGCCTTCTGGGGACAAGGGAAATCCGCATCCAGCGACGGGCAGTTCTTCCTTGCTACCGAGCAGGGCGAAGCGATGAATCTGATCAACGCGAAATATGGCAACGTCCCAGGCCTCAAGGGATACAGCCATGTGTCCGATCAATATGCACCCTTCGCTACCCAGGTCATCCCAGCAACGGTCAGCGAGGCACCTTATATACTCGATGGGCTGCTCATGAATGACGCAGGCCGCCGCGTCCGCCAGCATTTTGCCGACACGGGTGGCTTTACCGATCATGTGTTCGCCGCCAGCTCCTTGCTCGGCTACAGGTTCGCACCGCGTATCCGAGATCTCTCTCAGAAAAGACTCTATGCCTTCACGCCCAACGCGACGCCCGCCAATGTGCGAGCGCTGGTTGGCGGCAAAATCAATGAACCGCTCATCGAGCGCAACTGGCCCGACATCCTGCGCGTCACGGCAACGATCGCAGCGGGCATCGTCGCCCCCAGCCAGATTCTTCGCAAGCTCGCTTCCTACCCGCGCCAGAATGAGCTGGCCCTCGCATTGCGGGAGATCGGTCGCATCGAGCGCACCCTGTTCATGATCGACTGGATTCTCGACGCCGGTCTCCAGCGCCAGGCTCAGATCGGTCTCAACAAGGGCGAGGCCCATCATGCCCTCAAGCGCGCCATCAGCTTCCATCGTCGAGGTGAGATACGCGACCGCTCAGGCGAAGGGCAGCACTATCGTATTGCCGGCATGAACCTGCTCGCCGCCATCATCATCTTCTGGAACACCATGAAACTCGGGGAGGTCGTGGACAGACGCGCCGTGGACGGCATCATCATCCCGCCTGATCTCCTCGCCCATGTCTCACCGCTGGGATGGGAACACATCAACCTCACCGGCGAATATCGCTGGCCTAAATCCTTAGCGTAGGATTTCGCCCCCTCCCGCAAACGACCCCTTGATGGGCACGCTGATGCACCGCATTCAAGCATTGCCAGGCACCACATTTTCGAATGTTGTGGAGAGAGGGAATTACCGCTCTGAAGAGCGTGCATGTCTGTCATTTCGGGAGTTCGAACGCATATTGGCGCTGGAAGTGCTTGGTCCGTATCATAATGAAATTCATCGCGGCCTTGGTCAGCCTCCTATAGCAAAATGGACGTCAAGCATCGAAACAGCTGTTTTCCGACATCCTTTGGATTCCCAGGCCTTTCTTCTTGATTTTCTTCCCTACGAAATACGGGTGATACGACGCGATGGTGTTCGGTTATTCAATATCCAATACCAGGATGGAGGTCTTGCACATCTGCTTGGACGTCCCGATACGCGTCTGCGAGTGAAATACGATCCCCGTAATCTCTCGTCTGTTTATGTCGAACTGCCAGACGGCGACCATGTCAGGGTTCCTTACGCAGATTTGCGTCGGGAACCTATTACTCTGTGGGAACATCGTAATGCGGTCCGGTGTCTGAAAGATGAGGGACGTCGCAGTGTAGATGAAACCTCAATCTTCGCCGCCATCCGGGAGCAACGGGCAATTCTCGACGAAGCTCGTGGTCAGAGCCGCAAGGCACGCAGAAATGTTGTCCGTCGTGAAATCGCCCAGAGGTGCGCTGATAGCCCGTCAGAACCGAACCAAAGTCAATTTCCTGCGGGAAAAGCAGAAGACGATGTCGACCGCATCCCGATGCCGCCTCCAGGCGCTCATAGCGGTGTGGAGATCTGGTAATCATGTGCCGTGCAGAATGGTCGCATCTCCCAGAAGACGTGAGACCACTTGCTGCATTGGGGAACGAAGAGAGGATCCGCCACATCCGCGCCAAGCGTTGGGTGGATTATCCACACGCTGATCGTGTACTGAGGCGCCTCAACGAGATTTATGTCCAGCCACGTTCAGAGCGTATGGAAAATATGCTTCTGATCGGTCAGAGCGGTATGGGGAAAACGACGCTCGTCAGAAAATTTGAACGCACTCACACTGTCAGACTTGAGAACAACGGGACGTGCCGTCTACATCCCATCGTCGTCATGCTGATGCCACATGACCCAACAGGGCCTCGCTTTTTTTCGCAGCTGCTCAAAGCAATCGGCGTTCCTGCAATCGACAATTTCGAGACAACAGCACCACGTGAGTCAACGGTTCTGCGCGTGTTGACCGAGGTGCAGGCCAAAGTCATCGTCATTGACGAGTTGAATTCTGTTTTGGCAGGTACGGCCCGCCAGCAACGACTGTTTCTGCAATTGCTGCGCTGGTTGTCGAACGAATTGCGGGTTGCTCTGATAGGGATCGGTGTGCCGGAAACACGGCATGCTCTGCTGTCTGATGACCAGTTACGAAATCGTTTTATGAATCTGGAATTACCAACATGGGAAAATGGTGACGATTTCAGTCATTTTGTAACAAGATTGGTCTGGAGCCTGCCTTTGCGAGAGCCATCTCCAGTTGACTCCCGGCGGTTAATGCAGATGCTGGTTGGGCGCACAGGAGGCATTACTCTGGGGACATGCAAGGCGATTGAACGTGCTGCAATCAGAGCTATTCGTTCAGGCACCGAGCGTCTTGATTATCAGGCTTTTGAGCATGAAGAGGTATGGGATGGTATTGAAGCGCCTGTAATAATGGGAGGACATCGACGGAAATCCCGTCGTGGGTAAAGAGGGGGCACCGTCATCCCTTCCGCTCGTCCCATTTCCACACAGGGCAGAGGCGTTTTCCTCATGGCTATCCAGATTAGCCGCCCGCTACGATCTCCATGCTGACCATCTTGCTCTTCATGCCGGATACCCTCTCCGAGGAGCGCGAGAACTGGACTGCTACCTGTTGCCTCAGGCGGACTGTGCTCTTGCACTCATGACCGGCCTGTCACAACGTTCAATCAGGACAATGCGCTGTGGAATGCCACAAAGGCGTCTTTGGGTTCGAGATCATCATGTCTGGTGTCGAGAGTGTGTACGGGAAGCTCTGCTAGAGGGAGATGAGCCTTGGGAGCGGCGATCATGGCGAACGGGAGCGACGGTGACCTGTGAACGTCATCGGCGAGTTCTGGAAGAAGCCTGTCCACGGTGCAATAAAATAGGCAAGGGGTGTCTTTTTCTCAGTGACAAAGGTCGGGTACAGCCGCTGTGCGCCGTCAAAGGTGATAAAATCAATTTGTGGGGGGATGCATTAGATGATCAGCTTCCCTGGGGTCTGACGATAGACAGAACAATCTCCCGGTGCGTGAACGCTCTAAGCATTGATCTCTGTCGCAGTCTTGTCGGGCAGACACTTCGCGCACAATGGCGTGGAGTCAGCAGGGAACGTCGTCTGACGACAATTATTGAAGAGCTTACGCTGATTACCCTGATCACGATTGATTATCTCCCGAGACCTCAACCGCCGCTTTACTGGATGCTGGAGCAGTCAGACTGGAAAGCCGCTTTCCATTATACGCCGGCCATGCTGCCAACTTCGCTGGCAACCGGCATCATCATGCTGGCTTCGGTAGTATTGTCCGATCATCAGTTTTTTGAAGACAGGGTTTTCTGGGATCCTTCAGAATGTCAGGTTGCCTGTGAACCACTCACGCCAGAGACTTATGTGATGTGGCTGCATCCAAAAGTAAGATCATGGGGACGACAGATCATCAGTGCACCATTTGGTGTGTAACCTAATTAAGGAATTTTTTCACCTAATTAAGGTTGTTTTTTCGGTGCTCAACCGGCGCGGAAACGGGGATTCTCCTAATTAAGGGTTTTCGACAAACCCTTGCTTTTCCGTGCGCCCGCCTACTTGCGATAAGTGGAATTATCGCAAGTAGATATGGGGAAGGGGTGCAATTTTCGAAAAAACACGTTTTTTGAAGTTAATGGCTTTATAGAGTAAATTAAATAGAAGCTCACCGTTGAATATTGCACCATTACGAGACCGCTTATCTGTCTCATTTATCGTATCAATGGAGTTCAGCTTTTCTCCGCAAGTTGATTTCAGGAGCAATAGAATTTGAGAGCATTTACAAGATCTGTTCCATGTTCGCCGATAAGTTTGCTATCAATACGATCAGTACGTGGACTTCGGCGGTTACCTTGTAACGGAAACCCACAATCCCGCCCTTCCTACTCGACCAAACGGCTAGAATAGGCCAAAATGCGGCGCTAATTTATTGTCATATTAAGGCTTTAGTTTCATGCCACGCGGTCGTCCACGTAAAAACCCTGATGATGCCTCTGCTCCTAAGAAAACTACCAAAGCACGCAAGGCCAAGGCAGCGACCGCGACGCTGGGCTTTGAACAGCAGATGTTTCTGGCGGCTGACAAGCTGCGCAAGAACCTTGAACCCTCAGATTACAAACATGTGGCCCTTGGCCTGATCTTCCTACGCTACATCTCCACTGCGTTTGAAGCCCGGCATGCCAAACTGATGCTGGAAGACCCGGCAGCAGCGGAAGATCCTGACGAATATTTGGCCGAAAATATCTTCTGGGTGCCGGAGACGGCTCGGTGGTCTCATCTCAAGGACAATGCCCGCTCGCCAAATATTGGCAAGATGATTGATGAGGCCATGCTGGCCATCGAGAAAGCCAACCCGGAACAGCTCAAAGGCGTGCTACCCAAGGATTACGGACGCCCTGCCCTTGATACCGTCATGCTGGGTGAGCTGATCGACCTGATCTCCGATATCGGCATGGGCGATACGGACGATAAGGCACGAGACGTGCTGGGCCGGGTGTATGAATACTTCCTTGGTGGTTTTGCCGGAGCCGAAGGCAAGCGTGGGGGTGAGTTCTACACGCCTTCCAGCGTGGTGCGCACGCTGGTTTCCATGCTTGAACCCTATAAGGGCCGGGTATACGACCCCTGCTGTGGGTCTGGTGGTATGTTCGTGCAGTCCGAACGCTTTGTGGAAACCCATGGCGGTAAGCTGGGTGATATTGCCATTTATGGGCAGGAGAGCAACCACACCACTTGGCGTCTGGCCCGTATGAACCTTGCCGTGCGGGGTATTGGCGCGGACATTCACTGGAACAATGAGGGCAGCTTTCTACGCGATGAGCTGAAAGACCTGCGCTTTGACTATATTCTGGCTAATCCGCCGTTTAACGTGTCGGACTGGTGGAATGCCTCGCTGGAGGAAGATCCGCGCTGGCAGTATGGCAAGCCGCCTGCGGGCAATGCCAACTATGCGTGGCTTCAGCATATCCTATGGCATCTGGCCCCTGATGGTACCGCTGGCGTGGTGCTGGCCAATGGCTCCATGTCCTCTAACCAGAATAGCGAGGGCGAAATCCGCCGCCGAATGGTGAAAGCCGATGTGGTGGACTGCATGGTAGCCCTGCCGGGTCAGCTTTTTTATTCTACCCAGATTCCCGCCTGCCTGTGGTTTCTCACCCGCACCAAGAAGCAAAAAGGCTGGCGAGACCGGCGCGGGGAAATCCTGTTTATTGACGCCCGCAAGCTGGGCAAGCTTGTGGACCGCACCCGCCGGGAACTGACAGACGAGGACGTGGCCCGTATCGCCGACACCTACCACGCATGGCGTGGAGAAAAAAACGCAGGCACATATGAAGACATTCCGGGCTTCTGCAAATCTGCCACGCTGGAAGAGGTGGAACAGCACGGTTTTGTGCTGACACCGGGCCGCTACGTGGGAGCAGAGGAAACCGAAGAAGACAGCTTACCGTTTACCGAACGCTTTGCGGCCCTTGAGAAGACCCTGAAAGAGCAGTTTGGCCAAGCTGAAGAACTGAACACTAAAATTACTGCCTCCCTGAAGTTGATTGTGCAGAAGGAGAGTGCATGATGCTCTATCTCACCCCTCTGAAATGCGCACTTGACCGGCTGAAGGAAGGCTGGACCCGCCATCTTGCTCAGCCAGATGATGAGCAGCTGCGGGACGGTCTGATCCAGCGTTTCGAGTTGACCTATGAACTCAGCCACAAGACCCTGAAACGCTTTCTGGAAGCCAATTCAGCCTCCCCCGACGAATATGACCGCATGGGCTTTCCGGACATGATCCGCTCCGCCAATGAGGCTGGACTGCTCAAAAGCGCATGGCCCCAATGGAGCGTATTCCGCAAAATGCGCAACCTGACCAGCCATACTTACAACGAGGCCACGGCCAAACAGGTTGTCGCCACCATTCCAGACTTTATAGCAGAAGCCGAGTTTCTGCTGGCAACGCTGAAAGAACGCATAGCGTGACAGGGCAGATTGACATCACGCCCAAAGAGCGGGCCATTGTGCTGCAGATACTCAACGAGATTGTACCCGACCGTGAAGTCCGGGCGTTTGGCTCGCGTGTGACAGGCAAGGCCAAACCGTTTTCTGACCATGATCTGGCGATTATGGGTGATAAATCTTTGCCTTTGGAGACGCGGGCACGACTGGAAGAAGCTTTCTCTGAGGCAGAACTGCCGTGGAAAGTGGATATACTGGACTGGTTTTTGACTGATGAAATTTTCCAAGTTAAAATTAAAACTTATTCTTTAAAATTTTAGATTTATCGAGAATCTCTGTGTTGAATGTAAAAATCTCTAATCTCGGAAAGATTATAACGGGAAAAACTCCAAGCACAAAGTGCCCCGAAAACTTCTGCGGACCTTATCCGTTTATAACAATTCCAGATCTTGAAAATAGAAAATATATTATCAATACAGAAAGAACCCTGTCAGAATTTGGTGCTGACACAATGAGATCATGCCTTCTTCCAAAAGGCAGCATTGTTATTTCTTGCATTGCAACATTAGGAAAGTGTGGCATTGTCACCACTCCGTCATTTTCAAATCAACAGATTAATGCACTTATTCCAGATGACAATTTGTCATCTGAATTCTTATATTACGTCTTTTGTACTTTATTACCTGACCTTGAAGCTGTAGCTGGTGGGGGATCTGTCTACGGTAACGTGTCTAAAAGTAAATTTGGAAATATTGAAATTGTTATACCAAACTTCAAACAGCAGCATGCTATAGCCTCCATCCTTGGCTCCCTAGACGATAAAATAGACCTCAACCGCCGGACGAACGAAACGCTGGAAACTATGGCTCGGACGTTGTTTCGGGACTGGTTTGTCGATTTTGGCCCGACACGGGCAAAAATGGCCGGAGAAGCCCCTTACCTCGCACCAGAACTGTGGGAACTCTTTCCCGACGGGCTGGATGAGGAGGGAAAGCCTGAGGGTTGGCTTTATAAAAGCATTTCTAGTCTCGGTGAAGTGGTTTGTGGAAAAACACCTTCTACGAAAAACTCACTATTTTATGGCGATGACGTACCATTTATAACCATTCCTGACATGCACAATAAAGTTTTCACATATAATACGCGGCGATATCTCTCTACTTTAGGTGCTAATTCACAGCATAAAAAAACTTTACCACCTCTTTCCATCTGCGTTAGCTGTATTGCTACTCCGGGATTAGTGACACTGACGAAAATACCTTCGCAAACTAACCAGCAGATCAATGCAATTATTCCTTCCGAAAAAAGGAATGCTTTTTTCATTTATGAGACTATGCGTGCTCTATCTCAAGAAATACAATCGCAAGGAAGCGGTGGGTCCGTTTTCTTCAATCTCAATACCGGAAAATTCAAAGAAATTAACATTTTGCTTCCAACACAGGATATTCTCAATTTTTTTCATAAAAACGTATGTTCAACTTTTGAAAAAATTCTTGACAATGACGAGCAATCCCAAACCCTAACCCAACTCCGAGACCTCCTCCTCCCCAAGCTCATGTCTGGCGAAATCAGCATCCGGGATGCTGAAAAGATGGTGGAAGACGCGGCATGAGTTTTCTGTCCGAAAACGAGATCGAGGACTGGGCCTGCGATATTCTACGTGAATGTGGCTATACCATTGCCTGGGGTCCAGATATTGCCCCCGGCGGAAAAAAGCCTGAACGGGCCTCATTGTCGGATGTTGTGCTAGAAAAACGTCTGCGGACAACGATAAACAAGTTGAATCCGTATTTACCACAGGCCTCAAAGGATGAAGCACTGCTGGCCCTGATGCGGGAAGACACGCCGGACCATGTGGACGAAAACCGCCGCCTACATGACTATCTGGTCAACGGTGTGCCGGTAGATGTGGTACGCAAGGATGGCACCCAGTCTGGTGATCGGGTACGCCTGCTGGATTTTGAGAACCCGGAAAACAATGACTTTCTGGTCGTACGCCAGTTCGTTGTTGAAAAGGACGAAGCCAACCGCAGGCCAGATCTTGTGCTGTTTGTTAATGGCATGCCACTTGGCGTGGTAGAACTTAAAAGCCCCAGTTCCGAGAACGCCACGCTGGATTCAGCCTGGAACCAGTTCCAGACCTACCGCAGCTTTATTCCATCCCTGTTCCGCTTCAATGAAGCCTTGATGATTTCGGATGGGACCCAGGCGCGTATTGGCTCTCTGACAGCCGACCGTGACCGCTTCATGCCCTGGCGCACCGTGGATGGGAAAGAACTGGTTGCAAAGAACCACGAGGAAATGGAAACCGTGCTGCGCGGTGTGTTTACGCCTCGCTGGTTTCTCAACCTGATCCATGACTTCGTGCTGTTTAGCGAGAAAAACGGCAGCCCCATCAAAATTCTGGCAGGCTATCACCAGTTCCATGCCTGTCGAAAAGCCGTGGCGCAGACCGTACGAGCTTCTGCCCCAGGCGGAGATCGCAAGGTTGGCGTGGTGTGGCATACGCAGGGGTCAGGCAAAAGCCTGCTCATGACTTTCTATGCTGGTGTGATTGCCCGCCATCCGGAGATGGAAAATCCTACCATCATTGTCCTGACAGACCGTAATGATCTGGACGACCAGCTCTTCACCACCTTCTCCGGCGCACAGGCCCTTTTGCGCCAGACACCGGAGCAGGCGGACAGCCGGGAAGATTTACAAAAACTGCTCCGGCGCAGCTCGGGTGGTGTGATCTTCACCACCATGCAGAAATTCCAGCCCGAAGAGGGCGAAACCAGCCTGCCCATGCTGACCGACCGGCGCAATGTGGTGGTCATGGCGGATGAGGCGCACCGCAGCCAGTATGGGCTGGAAGCCAAGTTCAACCCCAAGACCGGCAAAATGACTTATGGGTTTGCCAAATACCTGCGCGATGCCCTACCCAATGCGTCCTTTATCGGGTTTACCGGCACACCCATTGAAAATGCCGATGTGAACACACGCGGAATCTTCGGCGATTACATCGACATTTACGATATCGCACAGGCGGTCGAGGATGGCGCGACCGTGCCCATCTATTACGAGAGCCGCCTTGTGCGCATCGAACTGGATGAAGACATCAAAGAAGATCTGGACGATGAACTGGCCGAGATTGTCGAAGGTCTTTCTGAAAATGAGGAACACAAGCTCAGCCAGAAATACTCGCGGGTAGAGGCGCTGGTTGGAGCGGAGCCCCGCCTGCGCAGGATAGCCGAAGACCTTGTGACCCATTTTGAAAACCGCCTGACCGCTCTTGAAGGCAAGGGTATGATCGTGGGTATGAGCCGGGCGATCTGTGTGGCGCTCTATGATGAGATTATTCGTCTGCGTCCTGAATGGCACAGTGATGATGACAATGAAGGCGCCATCAAGGTGGTGATGACCGGCAGTTCATCCGACCTTGCAGCGTTCCAGCCTCATATTGGTAAAAAGCCCAAGGCTCGGCGAGAGCTTCTGGCAAAGCGCATGAAGGATAACAACGATCCGCTCAAACTGGTCATTGTGCGCGATATGTGGCTGACGGGTTTTGACGTTCCCTCCATGCACACCATGTATGTGGACAAACCCATGCGCGGGCACGGGCTGATGCAGGCCATTGCCCGCGTCAACCGTGTGTTCAAGGGCAAGCCTGGTGGTCTGGTAGTGGATTATATCGGTCTGGCCCAGAACCTGAAGACCGCACTAGGCGAATACTCCGCTGGAGATCGTGAACAGGTCGGCATTGACGAGGGCGAGGCCATACGTGCCTTGCAGGAGCGTTACGAAGTCGTGCGGGCCATGTTCAACCCGGGTCAGGCTGGCGGGTTTGACTACCGTCCTGCTTTGCAAGAAGGGGCAGAGACCCAGGACAAGCTGTCCATCATGGGTGGAGCGCTTAACTATATTCTGGGGCAGCAGCATCGGGCCATGGCAAAGGCCAAAAATGATGAAGAGCGCAAGGCTGCCCAGAAACGCTACCCCGATGCGGTCAAGGCACTCTCCGTGGCCTTTGCGCTGGCATCTGCCAGTGATGAAGCCACGAAGCTGCGCGATGAAATCGGGTTCTTTGAGGCCATCAAGGCGGCGTTGGTTAAGAGCGTGAGCACAGGTCGTGATGGACGCAGTGCGCAGGAACGCGAACTGGCCATCAAGCAGCTGGTCAGCAAAGCAGTGATCTCAACCGATATCATCGACATCATGGAAGCAGCAGGTATTGGCAAACCTGATATTTCCGTCCTCTCGGATGCCTTCCTGCAGGAAGTGCGCGAAATGCCCCAACGCAATCTCGCCATTGAGGCGCTTAAGAAATTGCTGGAGGGTCAGATCCGCAGCAGAACCCGCTCCAATATCACGGAAGCCGAAGCCTTCTCGCAACGACTGGAGCAGGCCGTGGCCCGCTACCATGCCAATGCCCTGACATCAGTCCAGATCCTGGATGAACTTATCAGCATGGCACATGACATGGCCTCTGCACGTGATCGGGGCGAGGAACTTGGGCTGACGCAGGAAGAAATCGCCTTCTATGATGCTCTGGCGCAGAACAAGAGCGCCAAGGATGCCATGGGAGACCCGAGCCTACGGGTTATCGCCACAGCGCTCGTGAAAACCATCCGGGAAAATGCCACAGTGGACTGGACCGTCATGGCGCAGGCGCGTGCCAAGATGCGTACTTCTGTCAAACGTCTGCTTCGTCATTATGGATATCCACCGGACATGCAGGACGAAGCTGTGCAGCATATTCTGCGTCAGGCCGAACAGTTTGCACCCATATGGGCTGGTCAAAAATAAATGTAATCTCGAAATTCATAATAAACTAAATATTTTTAAATAATAACAAACAAATACTACATATCTGGATTTATATTTATGAAAATAAATTTTTTCTTCATCAGGAAAAATAGTAAATGGAGGGCTCTAAAAACCCCTTGGTTTTGTGTTCGTATCTATGATTTCATGCCTCCTATGATGATTGGGAGGCATGAAATCATGAAAGTAGTCGGGTTTCTTTGATGTTGAACAGCGCCTTGCTCAGTTGAGCGGGCTGGGGGATCAGCTTGAAGCCTTTTCCTCTGACTGAGGATGTTGAGGCGTTCCGTCCTGATCTGGACAAGGTTCAGGCCTATTCGGATGGCAGCAAAAGTAGCCGTCCGCCCTTTGATGTGGTTCTGATGTTTAAGACCCTGGTGATCCAGACGCAGAACAATTTGTCTGATGACCACCATCAATCAAAACGCCATAATCTTGAAATTAGGAAACAGGAGTTCAAAAAACGGTTCTTCGATCCCTCCATCTAAAGGATCAAGGATTGTCCGTCAGAGCCATCAATGACATCGTTCAGGTGTCAAAAATGACCGTGTGGAGAGCCCTCAGAGATGCCTGTAATTTCCTGAGACTTTACGCACACGGCTATGCATTACCATCAAAACTGTACGCGTTATATACATATTACAAAAATAGGTGACTTTGGGACATCAGATTTTAAAAAAATATATTTCACAGACGTTCCCTTTTTGTGCTAAATTGCCAAAATGAATGACGCTACTTGCCTCACGAATGTAATTCCAGACTATGTATTTGCAAATCTAACAGATGAGGAATTACTTGCGACAAAATTATCTACAGAGGACCCTCGAGCAGAAGCGTCTATAGCTGGCAAATTTCCAGAACATTGCAATTTGGAAGCGGTTCTAAAAAGCTATAATTTTCGCGAGCAGAAGTTACCCTGCGCCATGCCGGGATGCACGGCGAGACACCATAAGGGTTTCTTAGTTCAGGCCGGACAAGAAAAGGGGCTTATTGGAAAGGATTGTGGGAAAAAACATTTCGGTGATTCTTGGGATGAATATCACCAAGCTCTTGCTGATGCGAAGAATAGACAAAATGCACTCCTCAGGAAGGATAATATTTCAAAAATACTTACTGAAGACTCAATAAAAAGTATAAGAGCTTTTAGAGTTTATTTTAGTGAAATCGATGCTGAGATACGTTTAATAAGAGATTTCATTCCTAAAATATTTAGCGAAATCATCAAAAATGTAAGTCGCGGGAAATATTATCTATTTATTGAGGAAAAATTAGATAATAATAGCCGCGATTATGTAGCATCTCAAGGATCTAAGATATCCGATTTTAGGGAAATTATTTTGCATACCTTTCCCTCAAGTGACATCTATCTCTACTCGTTCAGAAGACGTGCAGAAAAATCCATCAGTTTAATAGATGATTACTATACTGTTATGAAAGAAAATTCTATCTCCATTTCAAAAATGAAAATCGCAATTAAAAATTTAAATACAGGCGTTGGTGAATTGATTGAATTATTTAAGAAAATACCTAATGTTCAGCACTTTTTTTCGTTTCATAACATGGCCGGCATCACTAAATGGTCCCAGATGGTTTCCAATATGGAAAAAATTGAACTTTCCCCCCCTAACCAGATAAAGAAAATCATTTCTAGTGATGAAGACACTATAGAGCGGGTCATCCATCTTCCCAGTATAAAAGAAATAAACCATAACATATTATATGATTTATCAGATAAATTTTCTTTTACCTTGTGAGTATCTGGTATGATTTTTATTTATTGGATGAAATACTCAGTCCCAATAAAAATTTTGTCAAACTTTGTCATCGGGAAGATTTCAACAGGCAGGAAGCGAAATCATCCGGGGAAAAAAGTCTCCAGCTCATCACGTCAAGGGAGGAATAAACTCGATATCCGACTCGAATTTATTCGCACCGGCGATTGCCTTGTTGTTAGTCCGCCATGAGACCGCCCGATGGCCTGATCCGCGCGCCTTTTTTACGGGCACCCGCACTGTGCTGGTGAGCTCGGACAATCGTGCTGTCGATCATCATATATCCGTTGTCACGATCGGTAGTCAGATGCCGAAAAACCCGCTCGATGACACCGCTTTCGCACCAGCGGCGCAGACGTCTGTGAACATTCTTCCAATCCCAGAACCGCGCTGGCAGGTCATGCAAGGAAATGCCTACGCGGTAGCGATACAGCACCGCTTCCACAAACAGACGGTTATCGGCGACCGTTCCGCCGACATGACCTTCACAATCTGGGAGAAGATCTTTTATCCGTTCCCACTGGCTGTAACTCAGACCATATTGTCGCATTCATTCTCTCCCTGAAAACAGGGAGGACACATCACAGATCAAACGGGAGTACAAGCCTTATAGCGCCAGATGCTAACTGACGACACGCCCTAGCCTTGACAAGAAAATACTTGAAATTTTAAAAATGCTGCATACCGTGGAAAATAGCAACAACACCAAAAAAACATGGTCGTATTGCTATTTGTAACCCGTTTTTGATGTGATTTAAATATATTATAATTATAAATAACACAAATTTAATAAAAATATAAATATTACACGCACAAATTCTATCTTACTTATTATAGTTGACTAAGATTGCGGAAAATTTAATAATGAATTTAAATGTTATTTAATCAAAGTGACAGTATATAGATGCGCGATTTCACGATTCACAGTCAAACTTTACGACGTCATTTCCAGAAAAGTGATTTTGAGTCTAAAATCTGGTTGGTTGAGCCAAATGATAAAGACGATATCATTATGGAATCACAACGTATTGCTGCGATAGGCTTTAAGACAGTTTCGTTACGATTTAACAAAATTAATGGCAAAGCTGTATTTCGACTAGCATCGCTACCCCAAGCTCTGTTAACACGACATGTTTCTGAAACAATTAGACAAATAACTAATGTTCACCAATCAGACAGAAATTCTATCATTCGCTCCATTCTACAACTTTTAAGTGAAGGAATTTCTTTTAACGTTATTAAAATGGATATTAAATCTTTTTATGAGAACATAAACGTTGAAAATACTATAAAATTACTAAAATCAGACCCTGCATTTTCACGTCAATCTATTTTTGTATTGGAAAGTTTTTTTTCCGCTTTAAAACGGCAGCATATTCCAGGACTACCACGTGGCATTGGTCTTAGTGCCACCCTAGCTGAATATGTGATGAGAGGCTTCGACAGAAAGGTTAGTACACACCCCAATATTCGCTATTACAATCGATACGTTGATGACGCGATTATTATTACAACATCGGATATTGATCCTGAAAAATTTTTGGATGATGCAAAGGATATTCTGCCTCAAGGATTAAATTTCAATGAAAGCAAAACGAAAATTTATAAATTTTCAAACTACTCGAAAAAAGCCTTAACTCATCCTGAGCATATGATTAATTTTCTTGGTTATAAAATAACTATTGATGAAATATGCTACAAAAATAAAAAATTTCTTCGCGAAGTGTCTATTGATATAGCTGACTCAAAAGTATCCAGAACAAAACGTAGACTAGCAAAGATATTTCTAGATTATAATAATAAAAGAAATTTTGACGACCTTTTGAATAGAATGAAAATAATCACAAGTAACTATGGGTATGAAGACCAGATTAGCGGTATGTGGCGCTATTCAGGATTACGGTATAACTATGGTCTTATAAATCCACAACAATCTGATGCCTTGAAGTCTCTGGACAAATTCATGATAAATACATTAACGTCTAAGCATCCTAACAACCGCATCAGGCCAAACATCTCATCATCACAACGCCACCAATTGTTAGGACTTCGCTTCTCTACTGGGTTTACAGAAAATCGTTTTTTTACTTTTAAAAGAGATCATCTGATCCATTTGATTGGTTGCTGGGCTTATGCGTAAAAAAATTATCGCCAAAGGAAATATTAGACGCGGTGACTTCATGCGTGTGGTAGTCACCGATACGCTACCTGAAGAAGTTCCAATAATATTTAGCAATGATGGGTTCTACCTAAATCTATCTAAAGCGCTAATACAAAACAGTGACGCTTCTTCTTTCGTCAAAAAAATTTTAACTCCAGAAAAAACATATACGAAACCATATCGCTATAATGTAATCCGAGACAATTTTTCAGCTCGTGGTTTAAGTTTAATCCATCCGTCAGCGCAGTATGATGCGGCAAAATTTTACCAAAAATACGATACTCTGATTTGCTATTTTTGTTCGAAATCCTCGGCGTCTTTACGTTCTCCCAGAAAAGTCGGAACCACATTTTTTGTAAAAGGTCCCAATAGTACGAAAAATCGTTTCAAGGCTAGTCCTGTCGATTCAGTGTCTATTGAGTCTTCAGTATCTAACCCAGCTTCATATTTTTCTTATAATAAAATTAGTCGTGCGCATCAGTTCTTTGACTCCAATGATTACATGCATCTGGAGAAGAAATTTCATATTTTCAGATCATTGGATGTGAGTAAATGTTTCAATAGTATTTACACACACACTCTATATTGGGCGGTAGATAACGTACAAGCAGCTAAAGATAACACTTCATCAGCAGGCTTTGCAAATGAGTTCGACAGATTAATGCAATCCATGAATTACAACGAAACCAATGGAATATGTATAGGACCTGAAATAAGTCGTGTATTTGCAGAGATAATATTTTCAGAAATTGATAAAAGAGTTATTGAATACGCATCAAAGCGAGGAATTAAATATAAAGATGATTTTGATTTCAAAAGATATGTAGACGATTATTATGTTTTTTCTCACAATGAAAGTATTTCCGATCAAATAACCGCAGCGATCAGTTTATCTCTAGGACAGTTTAATCTGCATTTAAATGAAAATAAAACCGTAACTATTAGTAGGCCATTTTCCACTAAAAAATCACAAGTGATTTCAGATACCAATGATGCATTGATATTTTTCTTCGATAAAATCATTAAAAGCACAAAAATAGATAAAGTAAAAATTTTTACTCCTAAAGAAATTTATCATTCTGATGCATTACTACGTTTGTTAATAAAAAAAATAAAAGCAATATGCTCTCTCCACTCATCTCATTATGAAGCCATTTCAGATTATATTGTATCAGCTCTTAGTAAACGGGTAACTGACCTTTGTTATGCATTCGAAGAACCAAAATTTAATAATAGTGGACTTGAAGAAAATTATATTTCAATATTTTTACTATTAATAGAATCCATATACTTTTTTTACACAGTAAACCCTACTGTTCGTGCATCTCTTTATGTCGCTAGAGCCATAATAATGGCAACAAGATGCTTGAAAGATCACTATCCTGATCGCTTGCCTTTTCTTTCTGAAAATATAATTCGTTGGACTATAGAACTTACTAAATCAATATCCAGAGATGAAAGACATAAAGATTTAACGGCTGTTCCTATTGAAGTATTGAATATTTTACTTCCCATGAAAGAAATTGCTAGACAAGAGAATATTATTAATAATTATCTTACAAAAATGTGTGAAGACATTGATAGTTTTGGTTATTTTGAAATTGTTACATTTTTATTTCTTCTTGAAGGACAAAAATCACATCAAATAATTATAAAGAAACTCTTTGCAAAAGCTAAAGAAATCGTCAATACTGGCTTAGGTCCACGTATCGATTCTCAATCTGCTCATTTAGCTCTTGATCTCTTGGCTTGTCCATTCCTTCCCTTAGAAAAACGTGCTTCCTGGTTTAATATTCTGCGTAGTAAATGTGACTTGCCTAAAATTTCTCGGGAAAAAGCTCAAGCTGCAGTTAAGCAAATGGCATCTACATACTGGTTTGTTAGATGGGATCGTGTCGACCTCTTAGCACTACTGCGCAAAAAAGAGTTGAGTGCCATCTACTAATTAGGCATATTTAGTTTAGAGGCTGTCTTTGACTTGAGAATGCTTTGCCATTCTATTCTCCCGTTTAAAGGCTCGCGTGCGCAACACGTGATCCGGCGACGATGATGAGCCACTGTGCACACACCAAATGTGATTGACAGCCTCGCCACTCATTTATTCCAGTAATATTAAAATATTTTATCTATCTCTTAAATATATCTTGCATACCTTACTATTTCCTCTCCCCAGAATGTTTAACCAAATATATATTTTCTATTTAGGTCATTGGAAGAGAAATCAATATATTCTCTGTGCTGTTTCAATAAGTTATAAAATTTGTCACTGTGGGTTGATGCAGGTTCGAGTCCCGCAGTTTATCCCATCAACTTATGGAAATATAATCGTAGAATAAGAATTTGATTGGTCTACGGGATTTGCTCTTTATATCTTTCCAGCTGGGCCATCGCAGTGTCAGCACGGCCAGATTCAACCGTCACGTTTTTTCAGTCAAGACAATGGAAACCGACCAATCACCAACCCCATGAATATCTATTGTCAGTTGACGAAGCAACGCGAGATCATTATGGGGCGAGAAAAAAATCCTTAATCAACCGAGTTTCTTTTTACGTCCCCTTTTGACTTCAGGTAAGCGCGTCACAATGGCATCCTCTTCTGATTTTTCTTGCTGTAGTTCGGTAATCTCTTGTGACTTGTTATTCCCCAATCCTGATGAGCGCGCTAAACGTGATCGTTGTTCTGAATAAGCTGGCGCGACCATCGGATAATTAGCCGGCAATCCCCATTTTTGACGATAAGCTGAAGGTGTGAGGCCAAACGCTGACATCAGATGGCGTTTGAGCATTTTCACCTTTTTCCCATCTTCTAAACAGATAATATAATCAGGAAACACCGATTTCTTAATGGGCACAGCAGGAACTAACTCTTTATCAGCACTTACGTCCATTTCAACGCCCGCAAGAGCACGATAAATCTGTTGTATCAGTAAAGGTACATCGGAAAATGGTATGGTATTTCCAGACAAATAAGCAACGACAATATCACATGTCAAATGATGCAAATAATTATCTTCGTGTTTATTATGTTCCATAATTTTCAGATCCTTTGGAATATCTTCTTCATAACAAGATAGCTGTATCAACATAAGAAAAAAATTATAAATAGTAAATTGTTTACCAAAAGTAATATACATTCGGTTTTTGCTAGAATTCAGTTTTTCAATGTAGTTAAAAAGACGATAGATAAAACACGAGATATCTGGAATATCATTGATTGGAACGGTTAATTCCATAACGAGATCCAGCGGCTTTAAATCCGATTAAGGTGCGGGCAACTTCCATGCTTGCGCCTTAATCTGCGCTGACACTCCTGGAAACGGGTCAATCCCGACATTCCGTATGAGTGTTGCTACTGTAACCTGCGTGCAGTGTGGATGCTGTTGCGCGTTTTTACACACATATGCCGATGCTTTGTTCTTGCTGGGCGAATAGACTGCTTTCCACGTTGAGGACGGCACGTACACGCGGTCATGCCCCATGGTCTGAATAGGGCGCAAATGAAAAGCAGGGCCTGTCACCACATACAGCTCTCCTTCATCATCTGCCATATCACGCACACGTCGTTCCACACGTGACCAGATGCCTTCATTCAGACTGGCTGTCTGAGGCACCACATTTGAGAGTGCATAAGTCTCTGCCTGGGATGCTTCTGTAGGTTGGTCACCACTCGGTGCCATATGTCCACGGTCATAAATGGAGTTATAATAGTCCTGTAAATCCGCGCTGCCCGCAAACCGAGTGTCTGCATAGAAATGGCCTGCCCTTTTTAGCCTTTCTGCTGCCTCCACATCATCCGACCAGAGATGTTCGGCAGACCAGAGAGGGCCATGCGAAATAGAGGAAGCTAAGGCCGCATAGCCTTTGTTGCACAATAATTGAGTGCCTGCGCTTAGCTTGGAATTTACAATCTTTGGTAGATGGCTATTCGCCCCAAAATCGTTGCAGTTATCTTCTTCTGCATGAAGGGAGCCTGCGTAAAAGACGCAGAGAAATATCAAGGCTAGTCGTCTCATGAGAGGCTGATAACAGAATTAACACGAATTCCCTACCCCTCGACAAAGTCGAAATCCAGCATTCCTTTACGCGTCTTGCTATACTTCGGAAGATACACGCGGGTTTACCTGCAACACATCCTTCAAATCTGCAACGCATGCTGATTATGACGCATCGAAGTTTGGCCCTACTTGATACGGCTGGCGCTGGATGACGTTCAGAAGGCAACGCAAGTGTATTCTTCTACGCTCACCTGGCGAAAATATTTTCTACATATCAAAACATCATCTCGATTTTACATGCGAAATAATTTTTCTGTTATTGAAATGGCGACCACTAGAATGTCAGTTTGCAATGAATTTCTGTCTGCGCGAAAGTTCTTCCTCATCTTTACGAACAGATTATTTCGGCTGATATAAAAGAGCATATGTACTATGGTTTCAAACTTGAACAATAAGGCCCACATCAGAATGTCAAGACATTGGTCATCAGATCCTTATTTCGTGGATGCGCTTGATAAATATACTGCCCTACGGAACGCTGGACAGAAAACTCTCGAATTAGACCTGGATAAGATTGAAGAAGTTATCTCAAATAGGAATGGTCCAGCTTATCGCCTGTTTGATGCCATGGTTAACATTAAGGAAACGGAAGGAGATGAAGGCTATCGTGGTGCACCGCGCATTTTGCTGGCAATCCTTGAGCACCTTGGCGAGATTTCCAAACAAAAACAGACAGATTAATTCCGCATCATCAATGCCCACATATCCCGTTATTCCTGTTCGTTTAGCACATCTTCATAATGGTTTAGCGGGATATTAATATTATCGCAGGTAGGTATGGGGAAGATGACCGATTTTGAATAAAAGACGGAGTTAGAAGTCAAGTAAGTTTAAGTATTGTAAATGGCTGGCTTTGCCATTTCCTGATGACATTCAGGCGTGATTAAACTGAGGGATATCCGAAGTCATCGGCGCGATATAGTCCTTCTACCATCGCGTTTGATGCCTAACCGTCAAAACTAGTTAGTATGCTGCCAACGTGATTTACGGTCGAGGCTTCGTGTGTCCTCAACCGCCATTGCGCTATTGGATTTAAGCCTAATGGCGAAAACGCATCCTTAGCGTGGTTCAGGCGCAGCCGACAGTCCGATCCAAAGGACAATATGCAATGCTGTAACGTTAAACTGCATTCGTCACGAATTTGGAGGAGAGGACTTACCCAGCCTGTCAACTGTAGCCTGATCGGACGCGGCCGCACAAAGAGCGTCCCAATCGTCTGGCGGGTTGCCCTTCTGCAGCATCGCCTTGAAAACTTTGTAGGCGTCAGTCCTTGAACCATAGGTGCGCAATTTCGTCTCATCGTTCACCCAAGCGAAGATGATGATTTTTTCGGCCGAACTATAGCGGAAGAACAGGCGAAAGCGACCATTCCCGAACTTTGCCCTAAACCAATGCTTGTGCGCTTCACCAAGCGTTCCGCCTTGTCTATAGACGGCTGCTGTCGGATCGGCAGGGATTGACTGGAAGAGCAGCTTGTTCAAGGCGGCCAATAACTTCGTGCTCGGTTTCTTTTGATATTCGTGGGGCTTTTTTTCCTTCAACTCCTCAACAGCGCCGATGAGCTTTTCCAACTGATCGAGAAAGAGCGGATGCGCGAGGATGGTCCAGCCATTAATCGTCAGCATAGTCAGAGCGCCACATCACCTTCAATCTCATCATCGAGATCAACGTCCATATTCCCGACGAGCGCGGCTACGCGATCAGGCAAACTGGCAGGGAGGTTGACAAGGCGTGGACGGGAATGGTCGAGCATGTCCTTCTCCAGAAATTCGAGGAAGCGCTCAACGACTGGGTCGCTTGTCTCTTCTGTGGCCTTCTCGACATGAACACGGCGCTGATCGTCCACGACGAACGCAATACGCCCACCATAGTCTACACCTAAAGCCTTCCGGACGCTCTTGGGAATAGTCGTCTGACCCTTAGCGGTGATAGTGCTTTCTGCTTTCAGCAAGTCGACCATGGCTTAACTCCAGTTTTAACTTTCTTCATAAGTAAGGAAATTCCCTTACTTTGTCAAGATGGTCATGCCTCGGCTCAGGACCTAATGGTTTGATTGCGGAAATCTGATTCAGGCTCTGTGAAGTGACTGGAGATGAGCGAGATGTTTTGGCTGACGAACGAACAAATGGAGCGTCTGCGGCCCTTTTTCCCAAAGAGCCACGATAGAAGCCCGTGTTGATGAGTGTCCCAACTGATCTACCCAGTGACGCCGTTGTCAGTCGCGGCAGGGAGATAATCAACAGGTCTTCATCACGGAAACAATGGTTTCCTGATATTCTGCTTTTTTGCCGTGTGTCCACTGGACCAATGCAGGTAAAAACATGACCGCAATCAGGAAATTTCCCGATTTATTGCCGGGCTTTACTTGGCGGGATATCGAGGTGAATGACGTGCGGATCCGCACGGCTAGTCGCCGCAAACAACAAAGCAATAACTGCATGATATACGGTGACTACGCCTATCCTTTACTGCATATGGTGACAATGTATGCACGGAACGCAATCAATGGATTAAAACGCCGTTATTTTAGAAATTACGCAAAGTTAGCGTTCTTGACCTTCACGAGCGGGATGTCCGTTTTCATGCTCCGCACACCTTTGATCCGTGCAAGCTGTTCACTCTGAAAACGTCGTAATCCTGGAAGGTCTTCCGCAACGACGCGCAACAGGAAATCACAGTCTCCTGCAAGGACGTGTGCTTCCGTCACCTGCGGAAGTTTTCCGATTTCCTTGATGAAATGCTCGGACTGTCTCTCGTCTTCTCCCGTCAGCCATATCCTGACAAACGCTGTCACGCCGAACCCGGCTTTTGCCGGATTCACAACGGCGACATACCCTTCGATAACACCACTTTCTTCCAGCATCCGCACCCGGCGCAGGCACGGGGATGGAGAGAGCCCAACGCGCCTCGCAAGTTCATTGTTGGGGCAGCGGCCATCTTCTTGAAGAACACGAAGAATACGCCGATCAATCGCATCCAGTTTCATTAACATATTATATCAGAAATAATCATATCGACGCAATCAAATGCCAAATATCAACGGGTCAGTTGGCATAAACGCAACCTCATGTCTGCAGATCTACGCTATCCTACCTTCTCTCGCATCACATGGATGGCGATCAGGAACATAATTGGAGCACATGAAAACGCCGTGGAACTTTGTAAATTTCCTTCTAAAGCGATGCGTGTTTGATGAATTTGCATACACTTCTTGCTTTCTGGACGATTTCCATCCTCCTTGCCGCAACCCCTGGTGCTGACTGGGCGTATGTCATTTCCGCCGGAATACGTGATCATGCCGCAGTCGTGCCTGCTGTGTTCGGTCTGTTCCTCGGATATATTGCCATTACCGGAACGGTCGCAGGTGGTATCGGTGCGCTTGTCGCTGGCATGCCGCTCGCGGTCACCCTTCTGACGTTTGCAGGTGCAGTCTACCTCATAAAACTGGGCATTTCCCTTTTGCGCCATCCTCCCCTACCGAAAGAAGGACATGAACGCGAAACAAGCGCTCGGCGCTGGATTACCAAAGGGTTTGCCATCAGCGGCCTGAACCCCAAGGCTCTTCTATTTTTTCTTGCCCTTCTACCCCAATTTACAAATCCGGGGTCATCATTGCCGATCTTTTTACAGATCGCGATATTGGGCTGCGTTCATACAATAAACTGTGTATCCATCTATCTGATGGTCGGATTTGGGGCACGGACAATATTAAGCAGTCGCCCCAGAGCGTCCATTGTAACAAGCTATATATCTGGAGCGATCATGATCCTGCTTGGTCTGGGTCTGGCGTCAGAAGACATCATAAAATTATTCCACTCATGACGAAGGAGTATGGAAAGCGAAGAAATTGGAAACAGGCTTTATTTCACAGATTTTGTGGGTTTAGAGTGAAGTCCGCTGTATCGATTTCCCGATTTCCATGAATGCCGAGACTGCGGGGTTTTTTGTAGTCATCGGCACACGAAGAACAACATCAAGCTGGGGAGCGTCTGTCAAAGTCCGTGATATCAGCCCTGTCCCCATTCCGGTACACAGCGATGCAGGGATAAGGGCTACGCCCAGTCCTTTTGCAACAAGCTGGATAATCGTGTGCTGCAACCGCGGTTCAAGCACGACATGCGGGACAATTCCCTTGGCCGAAAAATAGCTGTTAATTGCAGATCGCAGAGCCGGCGCTGTCGCGGCGGGTGCCGCGATGACTTTCTCCTCGCGGAGTTTCTCAGGATAGATCTGCCCGACCGTGGCAAGAGGATGGTCTTCCCTCATGATAATGCGTAACCGTTCTCTGGCCAACAGCACTGTCTGCAGGTGCGGCGCATATCCGCAATCAAATGTTACAGCCGCATCCAGTGTTCCAGCCACCAGCATCTCATCGATCTCTGTCGGCGTGCGTTCATCAAGGACAAGGCGAACATCAGGCCTTGCCTTTGCATAAAGCTGCACAAGTTCCGGCACGACACTGTGAGCAGCATGCATCATGAATCCAAAGCGCAATTCGCCTTTCATGCCGCTGGCAACCAGCCTGACATCTCGACAGGCGTCTTCAAACTGCCCCAGCACATTTCGACAGTCTTCCATGAAGTGTTTCCCGGCTGGGGTGAGAGCCACGTTGCGCGAGTTTCGCTCAAACAGCTTCACGCCCAACGTACGCTCAATCATCGCAATCTGACGACTGAACGGCGGTTGGCTCATGTTCATTCGCTCGGCGGCCCGCCCGAAATGAAGCGTCTCGGCCAAAGCCATGAAAAACCGCATATGCCGCGTGTCCATCTGATACCCTGAAAGCATTGATCGTAAACCATATGAGTATTGGATTATATCGATAGCCTCCGTTACCGTCACGCCTTTGGTAAGTTCCAGAGGTCCTTGATGCTGAACAATCTACTGATCGTCCTGCCTATCTTTGCCCTCATTCTCACCGGATGGATCGCACGCAAATCGGGCGCGCTGGGTCCCAATGCCACGCGCGAAGTCAATCGGCTCGTGGTCTATCTTGCGCTGCCTGCAGTGCTGTTCGACATCGTGGCAAATGCAAAAATGACCGATCTGTGGGAACCGGGATTTATTGCGGCGTTCACGCTTGGCTGTTTTATCGTGTTTGCCGGGACGCTGTGCTGGCGGGTTTCAACAGGACATCACCTTGCCGATGCCGCCATTGACGGACTGAACGCAAGTTACGCCAATACAGGGTTTGTCGGTTTCCCGCTCGTCCTGTCTCTTGTTGGCAATACCGGCATGGCCCCCACTCTCATTGCCACGATCGTAACGGTCTGTGTGCTGTTTGTCATAGCAATCATTTTAATCGAGGCTGGACTGCAAACCGAAGCACGGCCGCGTGATATCGTCGCAAAAACCCTTTTTTCTTTAGTGAAAAATCCTTTACTGGTGGCACCAGCACTTGGTGGCCTGGTCATGGTATCTGGTGGCCACCTGCCAGAACCCGTGCATGCTTTTCTGAAGCTTCTCGGCGGAGCCGCATCGCCCTGCGCCCTGATCGCCCTCGGTCTGTTCCTCGCCGGAAATTCGGGCGGTGCCGCATCTGCGCGCCCGTCGACAGCGGCCATTCTTGTTGGCCTGAAGCTGATCGCCCAGCCTCTGGTGACATGGATTATTGCAGCACCAGTGCTCCATCTGCCCCCTGCGATGACGCACATTGCCGTGCTTCTTGCCGCACTTCCAACAGGAACGGGCTCGTTCATGCTGGCGGAATTCTATGATCGTGAGGCAGCCCTTACCGGACGTGTGGTCCTTGCCTCCACCGTATTCTCGATTGCAACAATCTCGCTCTACCTCGCCTTTGCACCCGCGTAGGAACGCTCATCAGCATTTTGACAAAGTCTCGGACCAATAATTTCCACCAGCCATTCCACGAACACCCGCACACGCGGAGAAAGCTGCCTGTTGCTCGGATAAAGCACCGAAACTGGCGTTGGCATTGGAGGGAAATCAGGGAGAACCTCGATCAAGGTGCCATTTGCAAGATCATCGGCAAAGCCATAGCGTGGAACCTGCACGATGCCAAAACCGAGCCTGGCTGCTTCAGCATAGGTATCCACGCCCCCGACCAACAAACGCGCAGGGAGTGACCTCTCAATCACCTCCTCTCCGCGCGTAAACTCCAATGGCAGGGGCTGGCCGGTACGTGAGGATACGAAGCCGATCATCTGATGCCCCTCAAGATCGTCAGGAGAGGCAGGCATTCCGTGCCGCGCCAGATAGGTTGGGCTGGCGAGCGTCACCTCCTCCATCACGCCGAGAGGCCGGACGATCATGTCGCTGTCCGACAGGCTTCCAGCCCGTACAACGCAGTCCACCCCTTCGCGCACCAGATCAACAAACCGTTCGCCCTCACCGAGATGAACGGTCAATGCCGGATGCCTTGTCATAAAATCTGGAAGCGCTGGTAGCAGGATCATCCGCGCCAGACGCCCAATCACATGGGCCCGCAACAGACCTGCTACAGCACCACTCGCGCCACGATCTGCATCCTCAAGATCCGCCAGGATCGCCACACACCGGCGATAGTAGGTAGCGCCTTCCTCGGTAGGTCGAACATGACGTGTTGAGCGATGTAGCAACCGCGTGCCAAGTCTTTGTTCCAATGTTTTGATCGCTGCAGTCGCTACCGGACGCGAAATACCGCAGTCCGCAGCGGCAGCAGTGAAACTGCCACGATCAACAATGCGCAAAAAGAGATTAAGTGTCGCAAACCTGTCCATAGGATTGTTCCATGGAGCAAAACAATGCTGACGGAAAGAGTGCTCTTATCGAACAGACAACGTTATGGCCAAGATAGGTTTCTCAACAGATGGAGATATCCATGCCAGAAGCACACACCATTGCCATTGTCACGGGCGGAAGCCGTGGACTGGGCCGCGCAACCGTTGAAGCTCTCGCCCAACGCGGCGTTTCATCTCTCTTTACCTATCACACCAACAAATCCGCAGCTGATGAAGTGGTCAAAAGTGTCCAGCACAGCGGAGCCCGTGCAGTCGCTCTGCAACTCGATACTGGCGATACGC
This sequence comes from Acetobacter oryzoeni, assembly GCF_004014775.2. NCBI lineage: Bacteria > Pseudomonadati > Pseudomonadota > Alphaproteobacteria > Acetobacterales > Acetobacteraceae > Acetobacter > Acetobacter oryzoeni. The sequence continues at coordinate 33,995 of NZ_CP042810.1, read as the reverse complement.
ACGCCTTTCCTGCCTTTGCCGACGAAGTCCGGCGCGTGCTGCGCGAATGGGGAAGCGAACGTTTCAATTATCTGGTCAACATGGCAGGTACGTCCCATAGCGGGCTATTCGGCGCGGTGACAGAAGAAGATTTCGATGCTGCCTACCGCATACATGCCAAGGGTCCATTTTTCCTGACGCAGACACTTTTGCCGCTGATCGCGAACGGTGGCCGGATCGTAAACATCTCATCTGGACTGACACGCTTTGCCTATCCTGGCTGGATTGCGTACGCTGCTATGAAAGGCGCCGTGGAAGTCATGACGCATTACATGGCCAAGGAACTCGGACCGCGCCGCATTGCTGTTAACACAGTAGCGCCAGGTGCAATTCAGACAGATTTCTCAGGAGGTATGGTACGCGATAACCCCGAGATTGCTCACCACATCGCGGAAGTAACCGCGCTTGGACGTCCAGGACTGCCAGACGATATCGGCCCCATGATCGCATCGCTGCTCTCCGAGGACAATCGCTGGGTGAATGCACAACGGATTGAAGTCTCCGGTGGTCAGGCCATCTAAGATCTGGTCGCCCCTTACACAGAAGGCCATGTTGGTACCATTAGGACACCAGCAAGCGTTTTCGCGTAATTTTTCCGGATACGGTGGTTGGCAATCGCCCGACGAAGCGGACTTCTTTCAGACCAACCCAACGCCCGATGACTTCGTTGATCCGCGCAACGATTTCCTCGGAAGAAGGCATACATTCCGCCTCGGAATCAAGGACGACATAAGCGATAGGTCGCTGCCCTCTCAGTTCATCTGGAATTGCGACCACGGCACACGCGTGAACGGCAGGATGGGTAGCGATGATCTTTTCGATCTGCACGCCGGAAATACGCCTTCCTGCAACCTTGATGACATCATCGGAACGTCCGAGCATATGAACTGCGCGGTTGGCCTGAATCATGCCTTCATCGAAGGTGCGGTAATATCTGCGCGTTTCATCAAGATAAGCGGACGGAACACGGATAGCCCCATTCTTCCATATTCCAGCGAGACACCCAGGCGGTAACGGCAGCGAAAGAACGATCTCCCCGCACTGCTCACCGGGTATGGAGGACACGATGGCCGGACGAAATCCCGGCGCAGGTCGCCCGATGTCATTCATGAGAGAAACTGGCTCACGCTCGGGTAGACCGAAGAAATGCGCGGTGATGCTCCATCCCGTTTCCGTTTGCCACCAGTGATTGACCACAGGTGTGCGAAAGTAGGATCGAGCCCACTCCAGCAACGTCGGATCCGCATACTCTCCTGCTACGAAAACACGGGCAAGAGCGGGCAGGATCACCTCTGACAGATGGCGGCTCTCCTGTCGCATGAGACGCATCTGAGTGGGCGTGGTAAACAGGCATTTCACTCCATGCTCATGACAGAGCGTGCGAATGGCGGAAGTAGATGCACCGCCTTCGACGATGACGCTGGTACAGCCGCTGATCAGCGGCGCATAAACACCATAGGAATGACCAACAACCCAGCCAAGGTCCGATGTAGTAAAGAAGGTATCACCGGGTTCGCAGCCGTAGATCACATCCATGGAGAAGGCGAGAGCCACAGCATGGCCGCCATTATCACGCACAATGCCTTTTGCGTGCCCCGTCGTGCCAGATGTGTGAAGAATATAGAGTGGATCTTCGGAGCGTAGCACGACGGGCTCTACAGGCGCGGACTGTTCCAGCGTATGGAAATCATGATCCCGCAATGGCATCAATGATGTCCGACATGCTGCGCGTTGCACAATCACGCAGGCCTGTGGCCGGTACGCTGCCAAAGCAAGTGCATCATTCAGAGCTGGGGCAGAGGGAATAGGCGTCTGTCCCTGAAAGCTGCAACTGGCGATGATAATGACTTTCGGAGCCACATCATCAATCCGTCGTGCCAACTCCGGTCCGGCATAACCGGCAAAAACCACAACATGCACAGCCCCTATCCGCGCACATGCCAACATAGCTATGGCTGTCTCGATCATGGTCGGCATGGCAATCAGAACGCGGTCGCCTTTCTCCACTCCGAGCAGACGTAGGCCGCCGGCAAATCCGGCCACCCTGTCCTGCAGTTCGCGATAGGTCACGACCTGCCGTTCCTTGGTGGCGCAAGAATGCCAGATCAACGCTGCCTGCTCACCGCGACCATTCTCCACATGTCGGTCTACGGCATTGTGGCAGGTATTGAGCGTGCCGTCAGGGAACCAGTCATGCCAACCGTCTGTTCGCTCCCGGCAGGCCATCGCAGGCCCCTGCTTCCATGTGATACGCTGCGCCGCACTGAGCCAGAACTCCTCTGGCTGGTTCAGTGCCGCCTCATACATCGCTTCATAGGTTGTCCATGGAAGCATGGCGCATACTCCGATCAGGCTACGGGTACGTCTTTGCCGGTGATCTGGCTGGCCAGCCACGCGGCATCGCGGGAAATGCCGGAAAACCGCCCGGAGCCCCATGTATGCAGCCATGGCAGACCAAGAAAATAAAAGCCCGGCGCATCCGTCACGCCCCGATGCCAGACCGGCTTGTTAGCGCCGTTGAAGACGGGCACATCGATCCAGCGGTAGTTCGGACGGAAGCCTATGCACCAGACGATCGATGTGATTCCAGCCGCCTTCAGATCGAGCGGCGTGTTGCTTCCATCAGGCTCCCAAACAGGTACGTAAGGCGCTTCCGTCGGTGCGTTGATGTTTTCGCGAGCAATATAGGCATCAATGGATTTCTTGATGTCTGCATTGGTCTTGTCCGCATCGTCGAGATGTTGCTTTAGATCTGGAAGAAAATGCGCAACCTCATCACGGATTGTCTCAAGCGTACCATGCAATCCTACCCCTTCTTTTGCAAAAAGACGCAGATCAAGGTCATGCCCCCCATTGCGGCCGGTGACATAATGGTTGGTCTTATCCCGTGCCCCTTCCCGTAAGGGGTGATTATCCACCGTCAGATCATAGAAGTGCATATCCGCCAGCCAGTCCACAACATCACGGCCACGGTAAAAGCGTGAGACACGCGGGGCGGAGCCGACACACAGATGGACCTTGCGTTTTTCAAGGAACAGATCCTCGACGATCTGTGCACCGGACTGACCGCTGCCCACGACCAGGACAGCCCCTTCAGGCAACTGGGCCGCATTGCGGTAATCCTGCGAGTGAACCTGAAAGATTGATGGATCGATAGCACTCGCATATCCGGGGATCACCGCATCCTGGTACGCTCCCGAGGCGATGACCACATGCTTTGTGTGCCAGGTCTCACCGCCCGCCACCACACGATAGCCACCAGCCTCATGACGTGTGATGGAGGTGACGGCTGTGTGTTCACGCAGCGGGGGATTGAACGAGTTAACAAAGCCTTTGACGTATTCAATGATTTCCTGCTTCACCATGAAGCCGTGTGGATCTTTTCCCTTGTATGGGTGCCCGGGGAGTTCACATTGCCAATTCGGTGTGACCAGGCAGAAGTTGTCCCAGCGCTCATCGTCCCATGAGTGACAGGCGGTCTTGGATTCAAAAACGATATGATCCACTTTTTCGCGACAGAGATACCAGCTCAGGGAGAGCCCAGCCTGTCCGCCGCCCACGATGATAACAGGAATGCTTTTTTCGTTCTGTGTCATGGTCGTTCTTTTCGTCTCAGTATCTGAAAGACAGGACGCGCACCTGCGCATCGGGTCGATTAAGGAAAGGCGCACTGCTCTGCTGAATGACGTGCAGCTGGCCAAGGGCGCGACTGCACGGAAAGCCGTAACGGGCACGAACCCGTTCGCTCGCCTGGGTCAGAGCCGTGTCCGCCTTTTCAAGAAACTCCCGGACCGGATAATCCTGACCGGGTGTGAAGTGGTCCCTTATGACCAGCGATGGGGAGTAACAGTCGGTCTCGTTTCCATCGGGCCAACGCACGCGAAAGGTCATTTCGGGCATGGTGACAAAACTCCTGAAGCCGGGACGTCAGCGTGCTGTAATGCCGCGAGACGCCGATATGCGGGGAGATGCCGACTGGCGACGCTGTCCCAGTCGAAACGGCGGGCTGTTGCGGGGCCGCTGAGCCGGAAATGGTCACGGCTTTCGACGCGCAGGGCGTCGCGCAACGCCATGAACAAGGTGTCGGGGTGCGCCGGTTGGCACCACAGCGCATCCGTTGCCGAAAAATGTTCCGTGAAAGGTGGTGCGGCTGGCACCACCACGGGGATTCCACAAGCCAGGGCTTCCAGAGGGCACAGTCCGAACCCCTCGGTTACGGATGGATAGGCCAACACGTCCGCCTGCCGGTAGAATGAAGGCATGTCTTCATCCGCAACTGGCCCGGTGATGGTGACATGATCGGCCGCACCGCTTTCGCGCAGACGCGCCATGAATCGGGTGCGGTAGGCAGAATGATCCAGCAGCGAGGCCCCGCCTGCCACAATCAGATGCACATCAGGCTGTTCGCGACGAAGGGCCAGAAATGCGTCGAGCAAGTGCAGCATGTTCTTGCGCTGCTCGATCCCGCCCACGGACAGGATCAGGTGCTGACCGGCAGGCAGATGATACCGCGCTCGCAACGCGGCATCGTGCGCGGTTGCTACGGGTGAAAAGCGCACGGGATCAACCCCGTTGCCCACGACCGGAGCTTCGCGGCCATGGTCGTTGCGCAGGACATCTTCCCACATTGTGCTGACGGTAAACAGTTCGGCCGCCGCCCTGATCCCCCGTTCCTGCCGCGCGGCAAGGACCGGGTGCGTGAAATGGTCAAGATGGTGGACCGTGCGGGCAAAGCCCGGTATCCGCCCTTCCTGCACCAGATCGGCCAAAGCATTGGCGCTGATCGGATCCTGCGCATGCAGCACGTCAAAATGCTGTCCGCGCAATGCGTCTCTGATTTCGCCAATACGACGCTCCACCAGTGTCGGCAGATCAGGTACAGACGCGGCTGGGATGCACCAGGTTGCGCAACGGGGTTTGCGGAAGAAACCCGATCCTGTCACGTCCGGTGCGATCAGCGTTGCGTCGTGGCCCGCGTCACACAGAGTTTCCGCTAGCGCCATGCCGTGCACCACGCCGCCACGCGGATTGGTCGAATGGGTCAGAATGCCAATGGACAGACTCATGGCGCAAATCCCATGAGTGAGGACCGGGCGAGATCCCAGAAGGTTTCTTTCTCGTCCGCCCATATGACATCCAGCCGCTGCGTGCTCTCACACCGCCCGATGACAGAAGCAGCAATGCCACGTCCACAAAACCGGGCTATGATCGCGTGGGCATCTTCGGGACGCGCCGTCAGCAGGTATCCGTAGCTTGGGAATGCAGACAGCCAGCGCTCCATCGGAGCATCCTCAGGCCGTGGAATGTCATCGAGCGTAATGGTCATGCCGATGCCTGAACATTCGGCCAGCATGAGAGCGGTCCCCAGCAGGCCGGCCATACTGATGTCCTTGGCAGCACGACTCAGGCCATCTTCGGCAATAGTGGGCAGAAGTTCGATGTCCCCACGCAACCGGGCCGCTCCCTCTGTGCCGCACAGCCCGGAACTGGCATCCCAGAACGGGTGCGGATCGTGCCAGCGACCGCGCAGATCAATGGCAGCGATCAGCACCTCGCCCGGTTGGGCGTCGAAGCTGGTTAGCAGATGACGGGCACGACCAAGGATTGCCACTGAGAGCGAATTATGGGTACTGCGCATGTTGGTGTGTCCACCAACAACCGGCACACCGTAGGTGTTCGCACCGTCATGGAGACCCGTCAGGATGGACGCGGCCGCCTCGGACGTATCGCTCCACAACGCATCCACCACCGCCACGGGACGGCCGCCCATCGCAGCGATGTCGCTGACATTGACCATCGCGCCGCAATACCCGGCAAACCACGGCATTGAGCGGACAAAGCTGTCCTGAAAGCCCTCGCTGGCCAGCAGGAGATAACCATCGCCATCCGGGATCGCGGCGCAGTCATCCCCAAGACGGACAGCTTTGGCACCTGTCCCTAAAATCGCGCTAACTTCTGCAATATCCTGCTTAGCCGCAAGAGAGCGCCCCATACGAAGCGTGCGCAGGAGTGTGGTGAGCTCATGTGCCATCATGCCACCTGTCGTATCCGGGGTTGCGGACGTAGCAGCCAGGTCTGATCCAGACCGTGCGCCGGATAGCGTGACAGATCAGCCTCCATGTCGTGATGCGGCAGACCATGCAGCGTAATGACGCCGAGACTTTTCCAGTGCAGGCGACGGAAGAACAGCACATTCTGTTCCTGCACCTGGGCCAAAAACCGTGTAGCCCCCAGGCCGTGTGCCGTACTGACGGCCATGCGGATGAGCTCCGCCCCGATCCGCCCCAGCTTGCGGTGATCAGCATGCACGGCCAACCGGGAACCGCGCCATATACCTGGCTCTGCTTCGTGAATGCGCACTGCTCCCACGATCCGGTCCGGCATCCCCGCCATGCAGCAGGCGGCGATGATGGGAATGGCGACCTCATCAATCGCGTCGCGGTCATCCTCTGCAAAAACATGCTGTTCACTGCAGAACACTTCACGGCGGAGCGCATGATAACCGGCACGCTCCCATGGCGTGCGGGCAAGGCGCACAACATATTCCGTCGGAATGAACGGCCGGTCTTCCATGCCTTCGAGGATCGTGCTCATTGTTCGTACGCCGAAAGCGAGGAACAGGCGCCACAACGTCCACACCCGGCCCGGATATCGGTGGATTTCATGTTCGCTTCCCGGAGCATCCGCCCAAGCGGTGCCAGCACGGATTTCATAAACTCGGCTGAAGGCGGGACATGATTTTCCAGTGGGGTGCCGGAAATGGGCACAAACGGCACCACGAAGGGATAGACCCCGAGCGCAATCAGACGCTCGGCGAGAGCAAGAATGTCCTCGGGGCTGTCGCCAAGACCGGCCAGAATGTAGGTATTGACCTGCCCACGACCGAAGATCGGCACGGCGCTGGCGAAAGCGTCCATGTAGCGATCGACGCTGACCGTGGCCTTACCCGGCATGATCTTCTCACGCACTGCCTGCGTGGCGGCTTCGAGATGCATACCCAGACTATCGGCTCCGGCTTCCCGCAAACGCTGGAACCAGCCGTGATCACGTGGCGGCTCGCACTGAATCTGAAGCGGCAGATCCACCGCCGCCTTGATGGCACGGGCTGACTCCGCCAGCACGGCAGCACCCCGATCAACCACATTGGGCGTGCCGGTCGTCAGCACCATGTCGCGCACGCCGTCCAGTTCCACAGCAGCTTTGGCAACTTCGGCAAGCTGCGCCGGTGTCTTGTAAGCGATCGTCCGGTCCGCCTCCAGCGATTGGCCAATGGCGCAAAACTGGCAGGATGTGCGCCGGTCTGCATAGCGGATGCAGGTCTGGTGCACCGTGGTCGCCAGCGTGTCACGGCCATGCAGTAGCGCGATCTTCCAGTAGGGAATACCGTCTGCCGTGCTCAGCCCGTAAAAGCGCGGGGCAGCCGGGAAATGGATCGTACCTACTGCCCGCCCATCGCGTAGCAGCATGCTGGTCCCGTGCTGATCTGGCGGGCTGGCCTGAAACGGTGAATGCTGCGCGCCAGACGTATAGACCGGAACCATGACGGTCTGGCCCGCAATGGTGATCGTCTTGTGATCCGAAGGACCAGCGCCTCCCTTGCGGGCAATGCCGCCGGTCTGCTCGCCGATCTGCAGTCCAAAGGACTGGAGATCGGTAACGAGCTTGCGACCAGAAAGTGTACCGAGCGTCGGAATGGTCATGACGCAGCCTCATCTGTAGATGTGGAAACCGGATCAGCTTCACCAACGTAATGAACGGTACGGGCAGGCCGCCGATCCTGAAGCAGACTAAGCAGTTCAGGCCGTGCATAATGCCCTACAGAGTCCATCATCCGTTTGCGCTTGGTGATAAGAGCGAAATCAAGATCGGCAATCACCATCCCCTCACCTTCCGTCAAAGGCGGGGCCAGAAGCTTACCTTCGGGAGAGACGATGGCGGTAAAGCAGCCTCCTCGCAGCGGCCCTTCAAGTGCAGGGTCTCGCGCAATATCCTTGATCTGATCTTCCTTCAGCCAACCCGTGGCATTCACAACGAAACAGCCGGATTCCAGAGCGTGATGACGGATGGTGACTTCCATCTGATCGGCGAAGATCTGCCCCACCAGTGAACCGGGAAACTGGGCGCAGTGGATTTCTTCATGCTGGGTCATCAGCGCGTAGCGCGCCAAGGGATTGTAATGCTCCCAGCAGGCCAATGCCCCGATGCGGCCAGCGGCACTTTCCACCACTTTGAGCCCTGACCCGTCACCCTGCCCCCAGACCATGCGCTCATGATAAGTTGGGGTGATCTTGCGACGCTTGAGAAGGATCTCACCTGTCGCGTCGAAGACGATCTGCGTGTTATAGAGTGTGCCAAAATCCCGCTCATTCACACCCAGCACGACGACCATGCCGGTATCACGTGCGGTTTCGGCCACCATGTCCGTCACCGGACCAGGAATGATGACGGCGCGTTCATAAAGTTCCAGATGTTCGCCGCCGAAACGGAAAGCTGGCTGGATGAACGAGAAATAGGGGTAATAGGGCACGAAGGTTTCAGGAAAGACCGCCAGCTTCACACCTTTTTCGGCGGCTTCACGGATGGCCTGACAGACTTTCCGGGCTGTCCCCAAACCGTCATCGCCGAGGACGGGACTGATCTGGATGGCAGCAGCGCGAACGATACGTGACATGGCTTGCGGTCCTTCCTTTGGCCTTTAGAGAGTCCAGGTATTGAGGATGAAAGCGTTGTCACGACGCGCAAGGAGGATAATGTCGAGCACGTCTTGCGGATTGATCGGCGTGATGCCTGGGATCAGGTTCTGCTCACCGTATCCGTAGAGCGCCTGAAGCGCGAAACGGCAGGCATAGACTTTGCCGCCCTCTTCAATAATTTTTGAAATCTGCTTGTTGCAGTTCATGTGCCCTGGAAAGGCTTCATCACCCAGACGTGGGAAACCGCGCTGCACGCCAAGAGTAACACCTGGTCCGTACAGCAGAACGGATGTTTCAAAGCCTTTGCGGATCAGACGTGTGGCCTGAAGCAGATTTACAAACCCAACCGAACCTTCATTGGCGACGGTATGAAAAGTAATAAGAGCTTTTTCGCCTGGTTTGGCTTTGACGTCTTCAAAAACCTTGTTTTCATAATTAACGAAGCAATCACCATCCTGATATGGTGCATGTTCGACTTTTGGCATGATATCTCTCCCGTGTGATGCGATCTCCAGCCAGAAACCGGAACTGACCGCTGTGCCGAAGTGAACGTGGCACGGGATAACCAAATGACAAAATATTGTATGTACTTAGAAATAAGTACAAATAAAACAAGTTTAACAGTTTATTGTCTTACAAAGACATACAGAAACATACAAAAATAATATTCAAGACATACAATTCCAAATGACGCGCATAACTATCTGTTTTATCGTCATTTTTTAATCACGCATTCGTGAATGATGCACTTTTTTGTTTTTCGGACATTCAGGCGAGACTCAACGAACTCAAATGAGTCCGTTGAGTCCCAAACCCAAAACCATGTCATACAATATCGGCGAAACCGGGAGAACGCTTATGCTGAAGAACGGACACCACACCATTTAAAGATTCTTCAAGACTTGCTGCATCTGGTGCGCTGCCAAGCGCGATACGCGCGCGCTGTGGTGGCTCACCGCTGATTGTAAAAACTGTGCTGGGGACCAGAGCAAGACCACGTCGGCGTGCATAAGCGACAAAGTCCGCACTGCCCCACCAGTCAGGCAATTTCAGCCAGACATGTGGACCGTTCGGATTCATGCAGTGTCCTTCCCCTAGAACCTTTCGCGCAATGGATTGCCGCAGACGAAGTTCTTTGCGGATGGCATGAAGAATCGTTTCCGCTTGTCCCGTTTGCATCCACCGCGCAGTAAGCGCGCTCAATAAACCTGCATTTGTCAGAGCGATCGCCCGAATGGCAGCTGTCACACGCCGGGTCATATCTGCATTCGGCAAGGCGACGTAGGCTGTGCGCAGGCCTGGGCTCAATGTTTTGGCAAGCGTAGCAATATAACTGACCCGACTATGATCCAGAGCTGCCAACGCTGGCAGTGGCTCATCCATCAACAGGCTGTAAGGATCGTCTTCGGCAATGTGCACATGATGACGCTGCGCCACTGCGAGAATATCCTTGCGCCTTTGCAGTGACATTGTCGCTGTAGTGGGATTATGAATGGTGGGAATACAGTAGAGTAGTCGTGGATGATGTTGCGAACACACTCGGTCTAGCTGATCTGGCATCATGCCTTCAGCATCACTGTCTACACCAACCAGAATAAGATCAAATTGCGCTGCAATGGTTCGGATCCCTGGGTAGGCAATACGGTCCGTTACAATCACGTCTCCTGGTTGGGTATGCGTGCTGACAATTGCTGCTAATGCGCTTTGCGCACCGGGAGAAACCAGAACTTCTTCTATGCGCCGATGACCGATAACAGGTGCTATCCATTTTGCGCCAAGATGACGCTCCTCAATCGTGCCCCCAGTTACCCTGTAGGACATGAGACTATTCAAATCCTGCTGCTTCAAGATAGCGGAGATATCACTCTGAATAATACGCTGGAGCGGTGGATCCTGAGGAATAGGCGGCAGATTCATGGTAAGATCAACCACCGCAGGTCCGGTATGGCGCCAATGGCTTTCACCGGCACCGACGCGCACAAAGGTTCCCCGCCCTACGGTTGCATCAATGAGACCACGACGCCTTGCCTCGGTAAATGCACGCGTTACAGTTGTCAGGTTGGTACCAAGATAATCTGCAATCGTTCTTTGCGGGGGAAGTTTATCCCCTTCCCGCAAATCACCTCTCCGGATGGAAAGAGCCAAGGCATCAGCAAGTGTCAGGTAAATGGCATTCGGGCTTTGACTGATTTCTTCTTTCCAGTGAGCCAGATAAGGATAGGCTGACATGCGTGGCGGCTTCCATATATTCGACAAGATTGTATTGCACTACATCCCATACAATCCATGCAATGCATAGCGCAGCCGCTTATCTGTGAGAACAATTGTCTCCACATTACTGCGATTTAACTCATAGCATTGTACACAACACGCAAGTTCAGACTTTATTGCCTTGTGGCAAATCTGTTTTAGAACAAGTAAAAAAATGAAGAAACTTATTCCGTTGTGGCTGAGCAATGCTTGAATATTTATATGTCTTTTTAGTATCAATTATTTTTTTAATAATACCTTGCACGACAGCTTATGCTCGTCCTGAGCAGTCACACGCTGTCAGCACCATACGTTCTGATATAAATAAACAGGTTTACAGCATACCTTTTAAAGGAGGTGGTTACGTAAGAGTGCTCTTTTGCATCCCGGCAACCCACCGAGGAACAATCATCATGTTTCCTGGCGGTTCTGGTGATATTGGCCTTGGGAAAAATGGCGCAATTCGACACGATCATAACTTTGTTGTCAGAACACGCCGGCTATGGAACAGACAAGGTTACGCAGTCATTATTCCAGATACAATCAATCATATTAATCTAAGAGGACAGCGCAGTTCCGCGACCTATGCAGGACTGATCCAAAGTATCATTGCTTTTGCACATGAAGAGGCAACAGTCCCTGTGTTTCTTTTTGGAACCAGCCAAGGCGCAATCGCTGCCGTAAACGGTGCCGCGCATGCAGCTTCAGGAACTATTGCAGGTGTCATGCTCAGTGAATCTGTATCAGTCATGGGAGGCAGCAAGGAAACTGTTTTTAGTGCAACCCCGCAAAAAGTGACAGTACCTGTTCTTATTGTGGCCAACCAAGATGATCGATGCGATGTCGCACTGCCTCAAGCCGCGCAACAGATTGCTTCCGCCATGACAGCAAGCCCTGAAGTGCGCGTGTTCATGGTTTCTGGTGGAATAACAAAATCAAAAAAGAATTGTGGCTCCTTAACACCTCATGGGTATTTTGGCATTGAAAATGATGTCGTCGACAAAGTCAGTGCGTGGCTGGATGCCAAATCCCGATAATCTTCAGGCTATTGTTGTTTGAATCTGAGAAATCAGATGACGTACGGCTGGTGCAACCTCATCTGAGCGAAAAATGGCGGCAATTTCTGAAACGATTGGTTCTCCCGCAATATCGCGGAAAACAACGCCCGGCAAATTGACAACACTTCGTAAAGCACTGGGAATAACCGAAATACCATTGCCAATTGAGACCTGTGTCAACACAGCCAGTAAGCTCCCTGGCGTAGAAACAATACGGGGCGTAAATCCACCTCGACTTGCGACCTGGAATGTGCCGAAAGCCTGCTCGGGCAATATAAAAGATGCGTTGGCAATTTCGTGCGGCGTAACCGGGCCTTCCGACTTTTCTTCGACACCAGGAATCACGGAAAGTGCCAGGCAAAAGTGATCGCGGATCAACACATGGTGACTCAATAGCTGTGGCATCGCCATAGGCAGCCTTACAAAACCGATATCTACGTCACCGTCCGCAACCAGTTGAGGCAGTTTATCCATGGGGAATTCACGCACTTTTAAAAGCACGTCTGGATAACTCTGCGTAAATTGGTTCATCTGGTCTTGCAGTATCCCCGTATACGCAGCTGACGCAACATAACCAATCTCTATCCGACCCAATTCACCGCGCCCAGCACGACGACCGGCGTTCTCGGCTGTTGCAAATTGTTTGAGCACGCGCCGTGCTTCAGAAAGGAAAACCTCTCCCGCAGATGTAAGCGTCACAGAACGCTTTGTTCGGTTGAGAAGTTGAGCTGATAATGTGCGCTCAATTTCCTGTATCTGCACAGTCAGAGTGGGCGGGGAAATATTCAGCCGTTCTGCCGCCCGTGTAAAATGAAGTTCTTCCGCCAAGACCACAAAATAGCGGAGATGTCTCAGTTCCATTCCTCTATCCCCCTCCCCGCATTATTAGGCAAAACCTAATAATAACGAAAATAACCACCAATGACGAGAACCAAGGCATGACGTAGCGTTACAGACTAACGCGCTCTGCAACGGAACATCGCCATGACACAACTCTTTCAAGCCAATCATGATGAACTGATTATCGGAATTTCTAATACTATCGTGAAGCGGTGAGGACACCGATGACATCCTCGCGCGTAACCAATCCGTTATTTGTCCTTCTGGCGGCTTCAACTGGCTGTGCCATGACTGTGCTTGATACCAATGTGGTGGCAATCATCCTGCCAACCATCGCTCGCGAGTTTCGTGCAAGTTTCGCGGATATTGAATGGGTTATCAGCACATATGTTCTGTGCTTCGCATCTCTCCTGTTGCCCGCTGGAGCCATTGCAGATCGGTATGGACGCCGTCGCATCTATCTGATTGGAATTACGACATTTGCCCTTACCTCGTTGTTTTGCGGAGCCGCCCCGTCTGCCACAGCACTATATCTGGCCCGTGCTTTACAGGGCGTAAGTGCTGCGTTTTTGTTAGCACCTGCTTTAGCGATCATCGGGCATACTTTTCATAATCCAGATGAACGGAACCGCGCATGGGCCATTTGGGGAAGTATCATGGGCCTTACCATGGTTCTTGCTCCTATTATTGGTGGTATTATTGCCTATGCGCTCGGTTGGCGGTGGGCGTTTTATATCAATATTCCAATCTGCGTCCTACTTGCTGGCGCAGTCTTTATTCTGGTCAAAGAATCACGTGATACTGATGCCCGAAGACTGGATCCGGCCGGGATTATATTTTTTGCTGCATTCATGTTCGGTCTGACGTGGGGAATGATTAACGGTCAGGCAAGCGGCTGGACCTCATGGAACGCCCTGAATGGTTTTATTGGAGGAAGTATCTCCTTAGGCATTTTCATAGCATCTGAACGTGCCCAATCACGTCCGATGTTAGATCTTGGCCTATTCTCCAATCCCCGTTTTCTGGGAGCTGTCTGGGCGATGTTTGCTTATGCAGCATCCGCTCAGGTTATGGCCTCAATGCTTCCGCTATTTCTCCAAAACGGCTTAGGCCGCTCAGCACTTCAGGCCGGCTTCGCCATGTTGCCTTTTGCCCTGGCAATGTTGATTTTCCCACATATTGGACGTCTTCTGGAACGCCATATCTCTTCGAGCGGTATTCTAGCCGGTGGTCTGTCATGCGTCGCCATTGGCAATGGAATAACAGCATGGGGAGCATATGTCGGATCATGGATCATTGTTATGGCTGGCATGGTCGTCATTGGAAGTGGGGGCGGCCTTCTCAATGGGGAAACACAAAAAGCTATCATGAGTGTTGTGCCAAAAGAACGATCTGGCATGGCGTCAGGGATCAGTACGACTTCACGATTTTCCGGGATTTTGCTTGGTTTTGCCATGCTTAGCGGCATACTCGCAACAATGGTAAGGAAATGGGTTGCCGCCTTTGGATGTGGCACTGGTTGCCATCATCCATCAGACTTCGCCGATGCCATCGTTGCCGGTGATCTACCCAGTGCTATTTCCGGTTTAGAGGGTTCCAATCAAGAAATCGCCATTCAGCATGCACATCATGCTTTCTCTTATGGTTTTGCCGTAGCACTTCTTGTGGCATCAATTTTCGCATTAGGATCATCAATTACTGTCTTTACACTGATGCAGTCAAAGATGAAACAGAATATAACCTGAGTAAATAATAAATACTCAATGTGTAATGATAGATATTTTGCAGATTCTCTAGAGCGTTTCGTCAGTTGGTACATGGCTGAGTAACGCTTGTACTCCCACTTGACCTCTGGTCTTTCCTCCCTGTTTTTTGGGATCGGGAGAGATGGGAATGCGATAATATGGTTTGAGTGAGAGCTAGTAAGATCGGATAACTGACGACACGCTCTAACAACCTAGCAAGATACATTGCTCTTTCAATTACAACATCGGCAGTATGTTTATTTCTTGTCCGGCCATGCCAGAAGGCAGAAAACTTGTAGACATACGGCCCCCAGCGGGAGCCAGATAAATCCGGCCGTAATCCAGAATGATAGGTCTGGTGATTGTGTGGTTCCTCCTTCAACGTAATGACCTTGTGACAGGAACTGCGCCAGAACAAAGCCGGTCAGCCCCATCGCCAACTTCGTAACCCAGGTATTGATCGAATATGCCAGACCAGCAGATCCGGTCGATGTTCGCGGATCCCCATCATCCACGGCTTCCGCCAGCAAGGTATAATACAGCGGAGACATTACGCCCTGAGCCAGCGCCAGAAGCGCTATAGATAGGAAAAAGCCCGTCATGGACGCACCCGCCACAGCCATCGTCAGATAGGCTATGCCCTGCACGATCAGGCATATAATCCCGGCGCCAACTGTTCCCATATGTCTGGCAAGCGGTAGGCACGCGGGCACGCCCGCAAACAGCAGAACAGTGACAAAAGTAATGATATTGGCGCCCAGTTGCTCCGTGCCGCCAAGAACAATGCGGGCATAATACAGAGCAAACCCGAACAGAGCCGCCTGCCCCACGAAATAGAAAAATGCGAGCAGATTGCTCAGCACCCATCGCCGGTTTCCCAGAAGATGGCGCAGCGTGCTCACAAGAACCTGTCGAACGGGTGCTGGCGGATACCTTACGGCGCAGCCACGTGCCACACACAGCCACAGGAAAGTGCCGAAAACCGACAGAGCCAGCACATAAACTGCCATGCCATATCGGTGCTGCGCTGCGCTTTCGCCTCCACCCAGCCAGGTGATGGCGGGAATGGTCAGCAGCGCGACAAGCAGCGATCCGGCCTGACAGCCCATCATGCGGAATGCATTGAGACCAACGCGCTGTGAGGCAGAGCGGCTCATCATGACGGCCAGCGCACCATATGGCGTATTGATGCACGAATAGATGGCACCAAACACGATATAGGTTGCTCCAGCCCACACAACTTTCCCCGCAGGCGAAAGCGGTAGAGCCAGAAAGCACAGAAAACCTGTTATACCGAAGGGAATGGCAAGGAAGCGGATCAGGCGTGGCACAATCAGCCCGCCGATACGGTCAACAACATAGCCGATGGTCGGATCGCAGAAAGCATCCACAACACGGGCCACCAGCAGTATCCATGAGACAGCAACCAGCGGCAGGCCGTAGATATCTGTGTAATAATACATCAGATAGGATGACGTCATGCCCCACATCATGTTGGAGGCAGCATCACCACAGCCATAGGCTATCTTTTCTTTCACGGAAAGCGCCTGCCCTTTCTCCATAATTGCACTTTCCTTACAAAATTTAGGCTAAGTCCAAGTTCTTATAAGTAGAGTTCTTCCAAGACTCTTTCATAACGAGAGTGAGATTTTCCTTTAAATAAAAAGAGCTTTCGGAAAATGAGGGGATGTTATGATGCCAGTGGATAATCTGTATAGCCTTCTGTCCCCTGCGTGTACCAAGTGCGCATATCATCTTTGTTCAGAGGAAGGTTATCTTCCAGACGATGCACCAGATCGGGATTGGCGAGGAAAGGCCGCCCGAAGGCAATGGCATCAGCCACACCGGTTGCAACTGCGTCAATCGCTTCCTCCCGTGTGTAATCCTGATTCAGAACCAGCGGTTTCGTAAAGACTTTGCGGATCGGACCATGCAGCTTCGGCTGATCGGTCTTACCGAATGTGCCATTGGGCCCGGGTTCACGCAGTTCGAGAAAAGCAATATCGAGATCGTTCAGAAGCTTTGCTGCGGGCACAAAAACCTGCTCCGGGTGACTGTCTATACAACCCTGTGTGTCACCATTGGGAGAAAGTCTTACTGACGTTCTGTCTGCGCCAATCGTGGCGATTACCCGTTCCGTAACTTCCCGCAGGAAGCGTATCCGGTTTTCAGGAGAGCCACCATATTCATCGGAACGATGATTGGTGCCGTCCCGCAGGAATTCATCAATCAGATAACCATTGGCTGCATGAATCTGAACACCGTCAAAGCCAGCCTCAAGCGCATTGCGTGCAGCTTTTTCGTAATCGTTCAGGATACGGGCGATATCATCCTTGGTAAGGGGACGAGCAATTTCGGGCGCCTGCTTGCCATCGTAAGTATGCAATGGCTCAGGCGCTTTTGTCGCCGATGAGGAAACGGGTTGCTGGCCCGTCACACTGGAATGCACCATGCGCCCCATGTGCCAGAGCTGGGCCACAATCTTTCCGCCCTTTGCATGCACAGCTGCGGTAACCGGCTTCCAGGCTTCCACCTGCTCATGTGACCACAGGCCCGGCGCATAGGGCCATCCAAGACCTTCCTGGCTGATGCCGGTTGCTTCCGAAATAATCAGGCCTGCACTGGAACGCTGCGCATAATATTCGGCCATGATAGGTGTCGGAACATGCTCACGGGTTGCTCTGCCGCGCGTCAGAGGCGCCATAAGAATTCTGTTTTTGGCGTAAATGCTTCCCAGTTTAATCGGCTCAAACAGGCTAGGCATGACAGATCCTTCCTAAAAGACGCGGTTCTTATGAGTTGGGAAAGTCTCACGTCGATTTCAACAGAAGGCTTCCCGCAGCTCATGTTTGTGTCATCACCATCCCTGTTCAGTGGGCAGAACGAACAGTTCTGCAACATCCATCCGAGAAGGTGCTTTCAGTGCAAACAGGATCGTGTCAGCAATGTCCTCACCTTCCAGATAGGTCATGGACGCCGCCAGATCATCCATCTGCTTGCGGTAAGAGGCATCCGTAATCTGCTCGTACAGTTCGGACTTTACAGCACCTGGCTGGATGCAGGTGACGCGGATATTGTGCTTTGGCCCGATTTCCATCCGGAGCCCATCGGAAAACGCCGTGACAGCGGCCTTGGTGGCGCAGTAAACGGCCAGACCGGTAAAGACTTTCCGGCCCGCGATTGAGGACATGTTGAAGATATGGCCCGAATGCTGTGCGATCATCTGTGGGAGAACCGCTGCCGTTGCATTGAGAACTCCTGATATATTCACATCCACCATGCGCTTCCATTCGTCCACCTTCAGGCTATCAACGCTGGACAAAGGCATCAGACCCGCATTGTTAACCAGCACATCAATCCTGCCGAATTGAGTGATAAGCGCATCAGCCGCGGCTTTGCATGATGCAGGATCCGTTATGTCAGCTGGAAGGGCAACGGCTTTGCCCCCTGCCCCGGTAATTTCCGTCACCAATGTGTCGAGACGCTCCTTGCGCCGTGCCGCCAGACCGACGACAACGCCTTCTGTCGCAAGTTTGCGTGCTGTTGCAGCACCAATTCCACTGGAAGCCCCAGTAACAAGGGCAATTTTACCTCTGATGCTCATGATAATCTCCATATATTCCAATTAAAAACGATCGGAAAAACATGTAGAGACTACGGACGAAGGCTTCTCTCGCCCTTTTGCTGAAACCATTGTGATTTTGCGTTTTCGTGGTCTGATCTGGACAACCCGCGGTGCGCCTGAAAGGTAAACTGGATGCTTCATCCGCAGCGTTCTTCCCTGCGTGCCGCCAGTTATGCCCTGGAGGATCATATTCCGGGCCGGAAAATCGGGCAAAGCCAAGGGGAGGCATGGAAAGAGGCTGAGGCACAGATATTCCGCCGGGCGCAGCAGGAAGATGAGATGCTGGTGCCAGCCGTTGCCGAGCCTCTGCTTGTGTGGGTTATTTCTGGAAATGCGCGAATTGAAGAACGCGAACTGACAGGTGAATGGACGAAAAGTGAGGCCAGAACCGGATCATTCTTCCTGACACAAACCGATGCGCCTTACCTCATGCGCTGGCAGGCCCGTCCGGAACATCCGTTTGAAGTCCTGCATCTCTATCTGGGGCTGACTTTGGTGAACCGCGCTGCCCGATCTTTGGGGCTTAACCCATTGCGGCTCCGTATGCATGATATTTCCGGTGTTCAGGATACGTTTATATCTGGCGTTCTGACAGGTCTGACGGCTGAGCTACAGAAGCCTCTGTTGGCCAGTCCTTTATTTGTGAACGGACTTTTAGAAAGTCTGACCATCCACCTTTTGCGCAATTATGCAAATACACATGTTACACGTACGCCTAAATCTGCACAGCTCCCAGCTTGGAAACTTCGCAAGGCACTTGATCATATGGAGGCACATCTCGCCGAACCATTTGATCTGGATGTTCTGGCCGCTTTGTGCGGGATGGGCCGGTTTCATTTCAGCCGATCATTTCACAACACCATGGGACAAAGCCCGTCACGCTGGTTTGTGCGGCGACGTGTTGAACATGCGAAGGAACTTTTGTGCCAGAGCGACCAATCCATCATCGAGATCGCCCTGACCATTGGTTATGAGAGCCCCAGCCATTTTGCACAGGTGTTTCGCAGGGAAACAGGTGTTAGCCCACGTGATTACAGGAAGCTATAACTCAAGAAATGAGAAGGAACACGGTTGCGGCGAGATGCGCTATAAGAAACACTTGATAAAATCCCAATACTATCCCGCACGCAAACTAAAGCAGGTGATCTCAGGCGGCATGCCCAGCCGAAGCGCAAAGCCCGGCCACAGCCCGGTGCCGTTACTGACATAAAGCGTCATGCCATCCACATCGTAGCGCCCGGATACAAATCCGTTATTCCCACGCGCAACAAGATGGGGTGGACGGCCTCCCTGCGGCATCGATGTGCCATAATGGAGGTTCACTGACCATCAGAAGGAGACCGCCCGGATGAAAGCTAGCATAGTCGGCCTTGATATTGCCAAATCTGTTTTTCAGGCTCATGGAACTGATGCGAATGGAAAGAGCATTTTCAAATGCAAGCTTGGTCGCAGTGAAGTTTCGGCATTTTTTGCAAAGCTTGCCCCCTGTGAAGTTGTGCTGGAAGCCTGCGGGTCAGCGCATTACTGGGCACGGGTGATCAGCAGGATTGGTCATGATGTCAAACTGGTTCCTCCTGATCGGGTCAAACCATTTGTCAAAAAAGGCAAGAAAAATGACGCTGTTGATGCGGCTGCAATCTGCATGGCGGCAACTCATCCTGATACGATGTTTGTTCCGATCAAGAGCGAAGAGCAGCAAGGTGTGTTGTCGCTGCATTCCACCCGTGCTCTTCTGGTCAAACAGCAGACCATGTTGAGTAATGCGTTACGGGCTCTTGCTTCCGAGTTCGGGCTGATTGCCCCTCTGGGCACACGCCGGCTGCCAGTGCTGATGGCAAAAATAGAGGCATCAGCAGACCTGCCTGCTGCCATGAAGCAGAGTGCCATGTTGTTATTTGAGCATTACGAAAAAGTCGCTCAGAGCATTGATGCTTTGGAAGGGCAGATCCGGGCGCGTGCAAAAAACGATGATGATGCGCGTCGGCTGATGACCATTCCCGGGGTAGGTCCCATAACGGCTTCCATGATTGTCGCCTCGGTCGCGGATATTGGCTCCTTCGCCTCTGCGCGCCATTTTGCCGCATGGCTTGGGCTTGTGCCTCGTCAGCATTCTACAGGTGGTAAAACCCGTCTGGGAAGGATTACCAAAGCGGGCAACCGGCAGATAAGAACATTGCTGGTTCTTGGCGCCACGGCCATGCTTCATCGTGCCCAGAAGTGGGAGAGCGCTGCGGGTCAGTGGCTATGCGAACTCATGGCGCGTCGTCCAAGGCGTCTGGCAACAGTTGCACTTGCCAATAAAATGGCTCGTATCATCTGGGCGTTGTTGTCACGTAAAGAGATCTATCGTCCGGCTGGTGTCAGTGTTTCAGCAGGCTGACTTGTACCAGCAGAACGATGGACACCGGAGCTTGCTCCGGTAAATCCGGCAGGATGTATGAACCGACGTGATGGGAAGACTGTCATTCAGCAACAGTTCAGGCCATACCGTTCGACCGTCTGTGCCCCTGAGCACGCGATACGAGATTGGTGCCTGACACGTGAGCGCACACCCATGATGGCCAGCGCATAAAGTCGCATAAACAGGCCGGACATAAGAGCGCATCTGACCGGGTCTTCACGTTAAATCGGTATGCATCATCCGCCAGTAGAATAATACGTTTTGGAAATTGCATGGGAAAGACAATGTGAAGCATTGCCTTTAAACGGCCGTCCACATAAGACGGTCGAGACCGAGGATCATCCCACCATGCGTATGTCCCGACAACTGAAGAGCAATACCTTGAGCGGCTGCCGCACGCGCATCACCGGGTTGGTGATCAAGCAGCACAATCGGGGCCCCTTCGGGACTATCTGCGAGAGCCGCGGCCAGATTGGGGCCAGCCTGTCCATGCCTAGGTGCGGACCGATCAGTAACACCAGCAATGACCAACTCAGCCCCTCCCCTTGAGATGACTGTGTGACGGTTCAGCAGCATGTGAAAGCCCAATTCCTTCAGATGACGCATCCAGTCGGTATAATCAAAGTAATATTCATGATTGCCCGGGATCGCCAAAACACCGTCTGGCGCGTGCAATTGCGCAAATGGGGCCACGTCCGCGCGGCGCATGGCTACTGAGCCGTCAATGAAATCACCTGTCACGACAATCATATCAGCACCGATCGCATTGGTGCGGTCCACAACTGCCCTTGCCCAGGTGGCGGGAAACAGCCGGCTAATATGCAGATCGGTCAACTGGACCAGTCGATACCCGTCAAACGCTGGCGACAGGCCGGGAATGGTCACTGCCACGTTCCTGACCTGTGGCACACGTAGCGCATTGACAACGCCAATTGCGGCCAGCACCCCAGCAATACCTCCCGCAGCCCCCCGCGCACCTACTGGAATATGCACCGGCTGCCACGTCACCAGCGCAACCAGTAGTGCACCGAAATCCAGCGCAATCTGCAGCAGTGTAAGAAACAGGATGGCCCCGAACGCCCAGTTAAACAGGATGATAACAGGCCGGGGGAACTCCGGGGTAAAAACGGACCCCGAAGAAAGCCGAGACCAGTAATGGTAAAGTGCGGCCACGATCATCAGAGCAGCTGCAAACATCTTCAGGCCCAAAGGCAGCGGTAATGGCCACAGCCAGTTCAGGATCACAACAAGAAGAGGCAAACCAAAAACAACAAGGCGCACTACAATCAATATCCTTGCACGAAAAGCGCAAGGAAACATCTTCCGTTCCCTGCGCTCAAGCTACACATATCGGCAAAATGTCTGTCTGGATGTCGGGCTTATCCGTTACGCCAGAAACAGGGATGCGGATGTTTCAGGAAAATGTTTCTCCAACCATTTCCTCACTTTTTGCCCACAGCGCCTCGGCATGCACAGGATCAACCGCGTAGGCCCGCACACCTTCACTGACCAAGCTAAGAGGCTGATCATCAGGAATGACCGGGCTTACGTGGCAGTCTTCGCTGTAATGCCCACCAACCGCATCAGCTTCCGCCACCACGCCTGCCCAGACCGATGTGGCTGCACCTTGTGGAATGGTCTTAAACTGAAATGGTGGCTTTCCTTCTGCAGCAGCCTGTTCATTGATCCCCGCCACCATTGCCTCAATGGCACCTGCCTGCATATAGCGCGGCAGTTCGGTCATGATCCCACCCGGATGCACTGCTGTAGCACGCACACCACGTGTGCGATGTCGTGCGTCAAACGCAACGGCAAAAAGGATATTGGCTGTTTTAGAACGTCCATAAGCGATGAATGGATCGTATGGTGTATGCTCGAAATTCGGGTCTTTCAGATCAACATCTGCAAAGCGATGTCCGGCCGAGGAGACATTGACCAGTCGGGCACCGGGGCGCATCAGCCCCGCTATCTGGTTGACAAGAACAAAGTGCCCTAGGTGGTTGGTGCCGAACTGCGTCTCAAATCCGTCCTTCGTATGACTAAATGGTGTGGCCATCACACCCGCATTGGCAATAACCAGATCGAAAGGCAAACCGGTTGCGTTCAATTGGTCAGCGCAGGCGCGGACACTGGTCAGATCCGCGAGGTCTAGGGCGATCAGTTCAAACGTCCCTCCCCCACGTTCAGCATCTGCACGGACCTGTCCGGTGGCGTGTTCTGCTTTTGTCAGGTTACGCGCGGCCCCCACTACCTGGGCACCATGAGCCGCAAGGGCACGCGCGGTTTCAACGCCCAGACCAGCAGAAACACCAGTTACGAGAACACGTTTGCCCTTTAGGGACACGCCGGAAAGGACATCTTCTGTCGTCGAACACGCGCCAAAAGTCTGTGTCATGGGTGGAACTCCTTGAAAGGATCATCCGTTTTTTGCCGAAGCGGCATTCGGAGTGTTATATGGAGCATGGCTCCGTCTTGTATATGCGGAGACATACTCCGTTTAACAAGAGGAAAACCGGTGACCGACGAAAAAAAGCCGCGCCGCCGACCGCGCAGCGATGGACAACGTAACAGGGAAAACCTGCTTAAAGTGGCCAAAGCCGCGTTCACGGCGGGGGAAATCGATATCCCTTTGGATGAAGTTGCCCGTCGTGCGGAAGTTGGAATTGGAACACTTTACCGCCATTTTCCTAATCGCGATGCTCTGATCGAAGCGGTCTATCGCGCTGAACTGGACCGCCTAGCCGACGCGGCACCAGTTCTTGCCGCACAGCATCCGCCCGTGGAGGCACTGCGTGCATGGATGCGACTGTTTGTGGATTATATTGCTGCCAAGCAGGTAATTGCCCCCGCCCTCAATGGGCTGATGGGAGGAACGAGCGCACTTTATGCCCAGTCTGGCACGGTTCTACAGAATGCGATTGAGAAACTTGTAGCAGCCGCAGTTGCCAGTGGAGATATCAGCACAGAGATCGAACCACTCGACCTGCTTCGTGCTCTGGCTGGTGTTTCAAACTATGCGGCTGGCCCCGGTTGGGAAACTAGTGCAAAGCGCCTTGTCGATATCCTCATCGCCGGATCACGAGCGTCTACATCGTAATGTGCTGTATGGTACCAGCCTGTTGGCTTCACACCTCATCAGTCCTTGGCTGTTACCGCTCTTCCCGATGTTCGTCATGGTTCATGACACTCGCTACATTCTGTACGCTGCCTCATGGTGGATCGGACACTCAACCTAACCACGATGATCTCTTCAGGAACTGCATAATGAAATGGGGCACACGGGAAACACGAAGCTGATCCAAGCTTCCTTCTGCCTCCACTCCTTATTTAGCAGTTCACGTCTATCTGCGTGCACATTAAGAGTAATAAAAAAGCTGCGTGCTACGTTTAGCACAATGAGTTTCAATGTTGTGGCGAGACAATTGCCAGCTGATCCCGAACGCTTGGACGTTCCTGCATTCTTGCATACCACGCCAGAAGGGCACTGCACTCCTGAGGAATAGGCAGTTTCACGACTGCGGCGAATATAAAGCCTCCAATCACGGCAATATCTGCCATAGAAAAATTCTCCCCTGCGATAAAAGGCTGTTTTTTAAGGAGAGCATCAAAGTAATGCATGCCGCGTAAAGCCTTATCGCGCTGGTAAAGGCCCCATTCCCTGTTCTGGTAAAGCTCTACTTTAGGGCCAAGGCCTGGCGTCGCATGATGGAAATAAATGCTGATAGCATCGAGCATTTCGATTTCAGCGCGTTTGGTCATCATCTGGATCACGCCCTTTTCACGTGGCGTTCTGCCAGTCAATGTTGGAGTCCCGTCAAGCGTATCAAGATAAACTGTGATCGCAGTGCATTCGGCAAGAAAGGTTCCGTCATCAAGTTCGAGAACCGGCACCGTACCTGAATAGTTCTTGGTTCGGAAGTCCGCTGTCTTATGTTCGCCTTTCCACAGATTGATCTGGACAAACTTTATCCTGGACAGCATCTGCTTTTCCGCCAGAGCAATCCGCACACGTGCCGGATAAGGCCCTGTAGGCCAATCATAGATTTTCATAAGAATTGCCTCACCCCTAATGAAAACAACTGTTTTGGACCGCCTGTCATGTACCTACCTACCACTTGGTAGGTATATTTTGTTATGCCTTCCCTTTCAGGGCGTCAACGCTTACCTACCAACACATAGGGAGACAGTCGCAATACAATGAACATAACGCATGAGAGTTCCAGAGAAGCTATCTTGGCAGCAGCCAGAAAGGCTGCACAGACCCGTGGTTACAACGGCCTGAACTTCCGTGAACTTGCCAAGGAAGTCGGAATTAAGCCTGCAAGCATTTATTATCACTTTCCCAGTAAAGCCGATCTTGGAATGGCAGTTGCGCGACGCTATTGGGAAGATACCAAGGCTAATCTGGAAAATATGCAGATGGAAACCCCAGATCCTCTGACATGCTTGCGTCGTTATCCGGAAATCTTTCGTCGTTCACTCGAAAACGGTAATCGTCTGTGTCTAGGGAGTTTCATGAGTGCTGAATATGATGATCTGCCTGATGCTGTAAAACACGAAATACAGACATTTACCGATATCAATGTGACCTGGCTGACTACGATCATCTCTAGGATAAACCCGGCATCATCCCAAAACATAGAACGTGCACGAGCCATCTTTGCTGCAGTATCTGGAGCACAGCTCATGGCAAGAAGCCGCTCGGATGTCAGCCTTTTTGACCAGATTATTGAGAATTACGACAATGCGGGATTATTGGGATAGAAGGTCTGTCGCCATAGTGTTTCCATCATATTTCAGTATGTTTTCTTTACACGGGCCCTAATGTGCAGAGATAAAAATCCCTATTATTCGTATGCCGAACTCATCTGGCCAAAAGACTGTACATTTTGGAATCCATTTCAAAGAAACTCTTTAAGCTGATGCAGAAATTCTTCAGGTGCTTCTTCCTGTGGACTATGCCCGCAATCAATTGCGTGGCCCTGCACGTCAGTCGCTTTTTTGCGCCATGTCTCCACAACATCATAAAGTGCGCCCACTGTGCCGCGTGCCCCCCATAATGCCAGTAACGGCGCTGTAACCCGTTTGTTGGCATCGGCTGCATCATGCTCAAGGTCTATACCAGCCGCAGCCCGATAATCCTCACAAGCTGCATGGCGCATTGTCGGGTCAGCATAGCAGCGGCGGTATTCAGCCATTACGCGGGGATCGACTGACCTCGGGATTTTGATCTGTCCTGCAATATGGTTTTCCAGAAAGAAATCTGGGTCGCCATCAATCAGCTTTTCTGGCAGAGGATAGGGCTGGATCAGAAAAAACCACCAGAAATAGCGTCGAGCAAACTCCATATTGGTGTGGGCATACATTGTTGCTGTTGGTGCAATATCAATCAGCACCAGCTTTTCCACGACTTGTGGTGTATCCAGCGCCATGCGATGCGCAACCCGCCCTCCCCGGTCATGCCCGACAACCCTGAACCGTTCAAACCCGAGTACCTTCATGACGCCAACCTGATCGGCAGCCATCGCACGTTTGGAATAATTGGCGTGATCTGCCCCGCCTTCAGGCTTGGCGCTATCGCCATAACCACGCAGATCCGGCGCTACAACGGTAAAATGTTCTGCCAGTGTAGGAGCAACCTTGTGCCATGTCAGATGCATTTGCGGATGACCATGCAGCAGAAGCACTGGTGGTCCCTTCCCGCCTGTGGCCGTGCGGATCCGCACACCTTCCACCTCAATATCCTGCCACTGAAAGCCAGGTAACAGTTCCGGGAATGTCCTGATCGTGCTCATGATTACACCTGAACCTATTGGACCATACACGGCAGCTAGACGCAGGCTATCAGGAAATAGGCTTTATTCCTGATAAAGACCTGTTGATGACTGATCCGCTGACAATACAATGACTTTCCGTGACAATCGATTGCTGAAGTTCACAAGGTTTGCTGATGCTATTGCAAAAGTCGATGACCTTGCGGAAACCCGTGTAAGCGAGCATGCCATACGATCCCAAAACCGCAGATCAGAAGACCCATCATAACCCATGGGAAAGAGGCTGCACCCCACAGGTTCAGGAGAAGACCTCCCAATAGACCGCCTCCTGCAATAGCGCTGTTCCATGCCACAACATTCATGGACAATGCGACATCTGCGCCTTCTTGTGCTGCATCAGCCAGCGCCGTCTGCAATAACGTTGCGGCACCGCCAAAAGTCAGGCCCCAGATACTCACACCTCCCCAGATAACCGCTGGAGAGTGCACATCAATGATAAAAGCGAGACAGACCACCGCAAACACGGCCAGACTGACCAGTACTGCCTCACGCAAGGCATGATCCACCAGTTGCCCTGTCAGCGCAATACCACCCAATGCGGCAACACCAAAAACCAGCAACACAAGATCAGCCTTCTCCGCCAGCCCTGCCGGTATCAGAAAAGGCACAATGTAAGTATACAGGATATTGTGTGCGAGCATCCAGAGGATCACCACTCCCAGAACGGGTCGCACGCCAGGTGTCGTTAGAACGTGTCGGAATGCTGGCCGTTGTGTATGCAAAGAACCCGAAAAATCCGGAACCGTCACTAGCACCCAGCCAATCAGCAAAAATGTAAAGACTGACATCATGCCAAATGCCAACCGCCATCCGAAAATGGCTCCCAACCAGGTTCCGGCAGGAACACCAAGGGATAAGGCGATTGGCGTTCCAACCATGGCAATAGCCAGCGCTCGCCCCTGCTGGGTACGTGTTACCATGCGCCGCGCATATCCCGCCAGAAGTGCCCATGCCAATCCCGCTGCTGCGCCCGCACTGTAACGGACTGCGAGTGTCAGCCAATAATTGGGTGAAAGCGCAGTAACTGCATTGAACAGCAGAAAACCAATGATAGCCAGAAGCAGCACGGTACGTCGCCGCCATCTTTGTGTAGCAAGTGTGAGTGGAATGGCGGCACTTAGGGAACCTACGGCATAGGCGGTGACCATCTGTCCTGCATAAGCGGGAGATACCCGCAGACCAGCACTTATTTCCGGCAGCAGTCCTGCAGGAAGTGTCTCCGTCATGATGCAGAGAAACCCTGTCATTGCGAGCGCCAGAAGGCCAGCAACCGGAAGACGGTCTTCTGGCAATGAGGACGAATTTTTGGGCATCTGAAACTCACATAAGTGGAACGAATAATACAGATATATGCCAACACGCTTTACCGGCAACACATTTCTGGACTGGTTGGTATATAAATAGACTTCTTAAATTAAGGCAGAAATGGCACTTAATAAGCCCATTGCTACGATAGACTGGTCTGAAAAAAGAGGCAGAAACAAAAGTTCCATATCACTCGATACAAAATTAACTTGCGCTCTAATGCTTTCTTGTTCTGTAGTGATCGATACAAAACAGGAAAGCACAACATGGCAGAATTTTCAGGCAAAAAGGTCTTGGTCATCGGCGGTAGCCGAGGGATTGGGGCTGCAATTGTCAGACGTTTGGCACGTGATGGAGCATCCGTACGCTTCACATGGGCCGGATCGCGCACAAAAGCTGAAGAGCTTGCCCACCAGACCGGAGCAAAAGCCATTCAGGCGGATGCAACTGAGCGTTCAGAAATGCTTTCTGTCGTCCGGAATGCTGGCTCTATCGACATTTTCGTCTTCAACGCCGGAATATGCGTTGCCGGAGACCCACTGACACTCAACCCTGATGACGTTGACCGCATGATTGATATCAACATTCGTGCCGCCTATCATTGTGCGGTTGAAGCGGCCCGTTCCATGCCAGATGGAGGTCGGATTATCCTGATCGGTTCCACAAACGCTAACCGCGTCCCCTTCAAGGGGCTGGCCGCTTACAGCATGACAAAATCAGCCCTGCAAAGCATGGTGCGTGGTCTGGCACGCGATTTTGGTGACCGCCATATCACGGTCAACGTCATCCAGCCGGGGCCGACGGATACGGATATGAACCCAGCCAATGGCCCACAGGCTGATCTCATGCATAGTGTCATGGCTATTAAAGAGCATGGTTCGGCAGATGATGTTGCGGCCTATGTGTCGTTTCTGGCCAGCAACGCAGCACGCGGTATTACGGGGGCCATGCAGACCATTGATGGGGGTTTTAGCGCGTAATTCTGGCCATCCATTTCCGTATCAATTAGTATAGAACAACTTTTACACGAACGGAGACAGGACATGGCCCGGACAGGACGGCCCCGTGAGTTTGATCGGGACAAGGCGCTGGATGCCGCGCTCACGCTGTTCTGGATGCAGGGTTATGAGCCGACATCATTGAATCAGCTCAAGGCCTGCATGGGCAATATTTCGCCTGCCAGTTTCTATGCTGCCTTTGGTTCCAAGGAAGCGCTGTTCCGTGAAATCGTGCAGCGCTATCTAAAAACCTATGGGCAAGTTACTGCGCCGCTATGGGACGAAACACTTGCGCCACGTGATGCTATTGAACAGACATTACGACGCTCCGCCCGCATGCAGACAACGCGCTCTCACCCTACGGGGTGCCTGATTGTGCTGGGAGCCAGCAATTGTTCACCAGAAAACCAGTCCGTGCAGACACTTCTGGCAGCTGAACGCGCACGCACCCGCAAGGGCATAAAAGCCTGTGTAGATCGGGCTGTGGCAAGTGGCGAATTGTCCCCCTCACCCGCTACCCAGACTCTTCCTACCCTGTTCACAACCTTTCTTCATGGCATGGCCTGCGAAGCCAGAGATGGTGACAGGGCCAAGAAACTGGATGCAGCCATTACAACGCTCATGCAAATCTGGGATAGTCTTGCGGTGCGCCCCAAGAGCGTTTCCTCCCGCCAGTAAACGGCTCTGATTTTATCACCAGCCACTCTCTGTGGCTTTATACGTATCGGTCGATCCATAATTTATTGACGACCTACCTCACCCCATTTATGTATCGATTGATCTTTAAGTATAGCGACCTCATTTCGCCTCTTACAAATCTACCAAAGGGAAACAATTATGAACCAGAAATACGTGGCCCTTGTTACGGGTGCCAATCGTGGGATCGGTTATAGTATTGCAAAACAGCTGATTGCAGCAGGGATTGATGTCATCGGCACTTATTACACTAACGAAGCCGAAGCACAGGCTGCAGAAACAGCACTCAGCACCGACACAGCAAAATTGCACATGCTAAAACTGGATATTTCAGACCACACCACTTTTGCGATATTTACTGATCAGGTCAGGAAGCTTCTGGAGAAGGATCTTTCCGGATCTACGTTAAAATATATCGTACAAAATGCCGGCAACATCATTCATACCCGCTTTGACGCGGCGACACCTGAACAACTTGATAATCAATATAACATCCATTTTAAGGGACCATATCTGCTGACAGTGGCCCTTCTACCGCTCATCTGTGATGGCGGGCGTATTCTCAACATCACTTCGGCGGCTACACGCTTTTACCTGCCCGATCATGGCCCCTACTCCGCTATGAAAGGGGCTACCGAAGTAATCTCACTGTACATGGCAAAAGAACTGGGGGAACGCCACATTACCGTCAATGCTGTGGCACCAGGCGCCATTGCCTCAGACTTTGGCGGTGGACTGGTGCGTGACAACGCTGAAGTCAACAAAAGTCTGGCAGAGATCACACCTCTGGGACGTGTCGGGCAACCAGATGATATTGGTGCTGCTGTTGCCGCCCTTTTGTCTGACAACATGCACTGGGTGAATGGTCAGCGTATCGAAGTAACTGGCGGTCAGTCACTTTAATACGCCTTAGCAGAGATCAGGAACATATGATGATAGAGGTTATGGCCAGCAGCATTCTCAATGCACCCATTGCATTCGTCTGGCCTCTCATCCGGGATTTCGGGTCCATCGGACAGTGGTTGCCGGGGGTCAAAAGCTGCCAGATTGAAGGGGATGATCCGGGCGATCGCGTGGGTGCCATTCGGCGGCTTGAGATGAGCGATGTCGGCCTTATTCGTGAGCGGCTTCTTGCGCTGTCCGATACGGATTATGCCGTAACATTTTCGATCATTGAATCAGCGCTCCCGATCTGGAACTACCGTTCAACCATCCAGCTCCTGCCTGTTACAGATGGAGAGCGCACCTTCATCCGCTGGAAAGGACAGTTTGAGGCTGATCCAGACCATGCAGCCGCAATGCAGGCCCGTATGCCCACACTGATTTACCAACCTGCTTTCGATAAACTGGCTAGCAGGCTTGTGGGAAATCATCAGCATGACTTACAGGGAGATCGGGTCCGTTTCCCAAATCACCTGTAAGTTCAAAATCATGGGCTGAGAATTGCGCTGGTTTTCTTCTTACGACCACATGTCGCGCAGGCGGGCTGCCATATCAATCCGCACAGACTTCACCGCGTCCTGCCGGGTCTGTTCCTCTGGGTTCACAACGGGCCAGGATACAGCCTCAAACAGGGACAGCATGTCTTTGTCGATAAAACGAGTGCGCGACGCATAGACATGCCGGTCGCCCCGGCTATGCTGGCTATGCGCATAAAAGCGCTGCGGTACCATGATATCGAGTGAGTCCTTCGCTCGCGTCATCGCGACATAGAGCAGACGACGTTCCTCCTCGATGTCATCCTTCTCACCTGTTGCCAGGTCAGACGGAATGCAGCCATCGACGGCATTCATGATGAAGACATTCTTCCATTCCTGCCCCTTGGCGGAATGAATAGTCGAGAGGATCAGATAATCCTCATCCAGCAGCGGCACACCAGCCTGATCGGACGCGGCATCCGGCGGATCCAGCGTCAGTTCGGTCAGAAATTTCTCCCGTGAGGGATAAAGAATCTTCCCCCTGATCATGAAGGTCATGTCGGTAGACCGACTGCAGATCCGTCTGTCACATTTGTGGAAGGTGTGCTGTATCGTTACCGTGCTAGCATTCCCTAGCGTGAGCTGCCTGTCTGGTTCTGGAACTGGAACTGGAAGAACGTACGCCAGCGGTTGCGTCGCTGGTATGAAAGAGGTGTGTTCGAGCGGATTTTCCGGCATCATGGCTGCTGACCATGACAACGAATACATGATGATCGACAGCACGACTGTCCGCGCTCACCAGCAGCGTGCTGGTGCCCGTAAAAAGGAACGCAGATCAGGCCACCAGACGATCCTTTGGTGGCCTGACTACCAAAATCCATGCCATTTATATCTAGATAATATCAGGAGCCCCTTCGCTTTTGAAACACAAGAAGCATAATCACTTTCTGAGCGACACAAGACTGTTACAAGTCCTGAGCCAAAGCATCTGCTTTAAATTTATGGTCGTGCTTTTTTATGAAAATATCAATTAGAGTTCACCCGTCAAAAACTGAGCGCGTCCATAACCAAAGCTCCAATGTTCAGCAGAATTTTCCACAACAGACACCATAATATCTGACGGCTCTATACCGCATTTTTGCTGCAATGCTTCTGCCAGCATACGATAAAACTCTATAAACTGCTCTTTAGAGCGGGACCGAGATGTTACCTGAAGTAACACAAACTTATTCGTACGCGGGATATCCAGACCGGTATCTTCAATAACCATATGATCGGAATTGTGTTCAGAAACAATCTGGTACCGATCACGTTCCGGCACCTTAAAAGCTGCCAGCATGGCTCCATGCGCAGCATCTAACAATGTGCGAATTTCTTCTGAACTGCGACCTTTAACGAGATGGAAGTGAAGAAGGGGCATAACAACTCCTTTGCAAAATCAATTGAACAAAAAACAGCTTGTCCACAAACAGTTTCACGCACTTTACGGAAAGCGCCAATCATACTCAGAAATTCCTGCTCTGAGGCGGTCAAGGGAGGACCAAAAGAAACTACATCTTCCGTACAACGCAGTAAAAGACCCTAGCATAAACTTTCCTCAGACACCGCAGACCATTATTCTCCAAATTTACCTTCTATTATCTTCATATCAATCGCAGCAGTTAAAATAATATTATAAAAACGAAATATCATCGAATGATTTTTTGCCAGACTGAAGCAGTCCAGAGGCATTGCAACACGCTATGACAAGCTGAAAATCAATCTTCTGTACAGCAGTGCAACTCGTCTCCGTTGTCATCGGAATTAACTGTGGACTCACCCTAGAGTCTAGACTATCGTAATAACATAGGTATATCCAATTTTATAATGTTAGATGTATTCATACAAATGTAAACCCCTGAAAATACAGAGGAGTTTCCTACGTTAATCTTAATTTCAGCAAGATTAAATATCCGTACTTGCCTAGTTCATATTCCGCAACAATTCCTATGCGAGACAAATTGTTAGTGCAACATAAAAGTTTATATTGATAATAATAAATTAACATAATTATGTGTAAAAATTACGATTTTCTGTAGTGTCCGCATAATGCCAACACGTCACATCAATTTGAATGCACTCATCTGATTACTGCACAACAAGTAATTGTCAAAATGGACAACACGATCAAAACGACAGCCCAAAAACAGATATTTGTTAGAAAAGATGCAGTTTAATGACGTTCTTTTTTAGTATATTCAAATATTATCTAATACCATTCCTAATATACAATAAATTTTTGATCTTGAATGATGTGGCCAACTGAAAAATTTTTTATCGGTAAGGAAGCTTATAAGAGAAAATTCATACACTGCCAGAGATGACTATACTTGCTTGCCTTTACGTTTGTAAAGGCATACATATTGGCTGTGTTTGGTGGAGGACACATCATGGCTTCAATTAACCTGCGTATTGATGATAGCCTAAAAAAAGCTGCTTACGAGCGGCTCTCTGAACTTGGCGTGACACCGTCAGATCTTATCCGCCAGACGTTTGAATATGTTGTGAAAACAGGCAAGCTTCCCGTTCGGCGTACAGTTATCTCAGAAGATGATCAGCAACTGCTGGCGGTTGTACGTGAACGTCTTGCCTCTCCCGAACCTTCTATTCCCGTCTCGCTGGATGATCTGTGAGTCGATACGCGCTGTATTTCGACCCACGCGCCAAACGGGAGTGGGATAATCTTGATGGAAGCATCAAGACCCTGTTCAAGAAGGCGCTGGCCAAGAGACTGGACAAACCACATGTTTTGTCAGCCGAATTATCCGGTGACTTACGGAGCTGTTACAAAATCAGGCTTCGCCCATCTGGGTATCGTCTGGTGCACCAGATGGACGATGGTAAAACTCATTGTATTAGTCATCGCTCTTGGCCGCAGGGACGCCAATGAGGTTTATGATGATGCAAACCGCTGTGTCTGAGTATGTTTGGATCGGAAACACTCAAACATTCAGCTGGACACCTGAATAAAAACCTCACCCAGACGGCGATTGCATTCGGCCGCATTGATCAGCGGCTCCGTCATCACCCTCTTCTCCCTGCCATCCTCTTTCG